>NZ_JBSFWB010000055.1:0-43384 GCF_053592635.1 Streptomyces sp. NPDC002623
AGGCCGCCTGCCCGCCGGAGATGCTCGGCCGGGTCAGCGCCGCCGCTCGCTGGATCACCTGGGGCACACTGCCGCTCGGCGGTCTGGCCGGCGGCGCGCTCGCCACCGCCTTCGGCGTCCGGACCACGTTGTGGATCGCCGTCGCCGGCGGCTGCTGCGCGGGACTGTGGCTGTTCTTCTCACCGTTGCGCGGCATGCGCGACATCCCGCTCAAGGAACCCGAACCCGAACCCGAACCTGAACCCGAAGCCGTGGCCGAAAGGCCGTGACAACCCCCCGATGTCGTCAAGCCGTTCACCACGGTCGACCGAACGACCGGTACCGCCACCAGGAACGAGTGTCGTCGAAGACAGTCACACCGTCAGATCCGCCGCTTGTACGACCGGATCGTCCTCACACCCGTCCGCAGCGCCCGGACCCTGGCTGGCCCTGCACTGGCACGGCTGGCGCACCCGCCACCAGGCCCGAGCCCGCAACAGCCACTACCGCGCCCGAACCCGACCTCACTCTCCGTGAAACCACCGGCTGCAGTACTAGGTACAACCGTGTACACGATCCGACACTCGCCCCTATGCAGTCTCGTCAACTGCTACGCGACCGCTTCCCACGCCCAGGGACGTGATCCGCGACGTCCCCGGACACAGTCCACGCGGTAGCGTGCCTGGCTCAGCACACGGGGGTTCTGATCGGCAGTCTGCAGGGCGAAGGTGGTCAGTCTCAGCTCACGGATGCCACGCAGTGTCGGATACCCCGGCCAACGCATCACGTCGTATCCGTACAGTTCGCAATACCTTCGATACTCCTCCTGCGACAGCTTGCCGAAGGTGTCGTCTGCGACCGCGGTCGAAGTGAGGTCCCAGTCAGGCGGGCCGACGGAGGTCCGCTCGAAGTCCAAGAGCAGGGCCAGCCGGTTGGGCTTTTCGATCACGGCGCAATTGCCTGACCAGGCATCCCCATGGATCACGCACTCGGGACGACCTGCCGGAAGGTCCGCCCACTCCGTCTGTAGATCTGGCAGGCGCCGGAGCAGCCACTGTCGATCACTGAAAATCGAGGTCAGTTCAGGTTCTCGATACTGATCAGGAAGCTCCACCCGTGGGGATTGCCCGTCCGCCAGGGCCACTGCACATGTACTACGGCCCGGACCCTTGCCTACGGGTTCCGGGCCGGCACAGCAGGTCAGGACGGGTCAGAGCTCTGCAAGATCGTCGAGCCGCAGCGCTGAAGTGAAGGTGATCCACGCAGTGCGCGGAAAGGTAAGGGTCGCCGCTTCGGTGCCGCCGAACGAGGCGTCGACTCCAGCCGAGACGTGATCGGCCGGCCGGATCTCCGCCAATGCCGCAGGAACCGTCATGTTCGCCCTACACTCCAGGGCCACCAGGTGGGCATAGAAGCAGGGCAGGCCGATCCACGGCCCACTGCTGTCGGACGGCGGGTGCGGTCGGTCGACGGCACGTGTGACGGGATCTTGTCGTCGAATGGGTCGCCGATGCGGCGTGTCGCTGGCTACGCTTCCGGCGGGGACCGAGAGTCGGTGCGAGCCCCGCCGCGCCAACAAGGGGATGTATGGCCGATGTTCGGGTCGAGACCGTGGCTGTGGATGCGGCGGGCGGTCGGCAGATCTCCAGCCGTACGCGGTCCAGTTCCGCCCTCGGCGAGCGGGCCGCGGAGTTGGAGGAGGCCATCGTCCAGGCGTCGGCCATCGCCCAACAGTCGCTCTCGCAAGTTCCGCGCCGTGACGGCTGGCAGGTGGCGAGCATGGAGGTGACGTTCGGGCTGACCCTGGCGGCGGAGGCCGGAGTCATCCTGTCCAAGGCGTCGGCTGAGGCGTCGTTCGAGGTCACCCTCACCGTGGAGCGGGTCCCGGAGTCGCCGTGATCGATGCGAGTTACTGGGTCGAGCTCTTCCAGTCGCAGCAGCGCCTCGGCGGCGGGTTCCTGCTGACCCGCCGCTATGTGCTCACGGCACTTCACTGTCTGCGGGGCCTCACCTCGCTGGACGAGCACGTGGACATCGTCCTGACAGACGGCAGCCGGCTCTCCGGCCAGGTCTGCCGCCGCGACAAGGACGCCGACCTCGCGCTGATCATGATCTCCGCCGCCTACGAGATACTGCTGCCGATCCCCCGGGCCGGCGTCGCCCATGGCGGCGACGACTGGCACGGGCCGTACCGGCCCGCAGCGTCCGAAGCACATCTCAGGGGGCAGGTGGACAGCGGCACGGCGGAGTACCTCTGCGAGGGCGGCGGGGTCATCCAGGCACTGCAGCTGACAACGCACCAGTCCCTGGGCGACTACTCGGGCTATTCCGGCGGCCCTGTCGTCAAGGGTCTTCCAGAGGATCAGGAGCCCGTGATCGTGGGCATCCTCCTGGAGCAGGTCCCGGACCGAGTCTCCGCCGACCGGGCCGCCAATGTGCTCTTCGCCGCCACCATCGGGGAAGCCATGCGCCGCTTCGACCAGTTCGATGTGGAGCATCTGATGGATGTGGTCCATCCGGCGAGTTCGCTCCCTCGACAGGCCGAGCACGGCCAGGAGTTGACCGTCGACGCGGCGGCCGCCGCTGCGGAGTCGTGGTTCGACCGGATCGACGAGTGGTCTCGGCGCAGGCTGCTCGATCCGTCGCAGGTCGCCGAGCTCAGGTTCCTCGCCGCCAAAGGGGCCATGGAGCGTCAGCTGCGTGGTGACGACGCATGACCGACCTCTGGCAGGAAGCCATCGACCGGGCTGAACTCGGCCTTCGCGGGGACACCGGCGCCCGCCGCAGTGCGGCTTCGGCCGCCGTGGCGCTCAGCAAGGTCCCCGATCTGCTCCGGCGGTCGCATCCCGGCCGGGATCTCGCCTATCTGGTGACGCTGCTCGAAGCGCTCGGCCTGGCCGAGGAGTCACACGCCGTCCTACGGAGCGTGGTTTCGCAGCTCCAGTGGGATCCGACGTCGCTTGCGCTGCCAGGCGATGTCCGCAACGAACTGGCTGTCGTTCTGGCCGACCGGGGCCTCGTCCCGGCTGCGGCCGGTGTCCTGTCGACGGCCGTCGTCTTCGGGGCGCACGACGACTCAGGTGGCGCTGCGGCCCGGAGCATCGCCAATCTGGCGTCGGTCAAGCTGCGGGTGGGAGACCTCAAGGGGGCCACGAGCGCGGCTGAGGAAGCGCTGAGCCTCGGAGCCCGCGATGACTCCCTCCAGGAACAGGAGCGGATGGAGATCCAGCTCCTGGCGGAATCGGTACTGGCGGAGAGCGCCCGCCGACAGGGACGCCACGCTCAGGCTGATGAGCGGGTACATGCCGTCGCCGTCACGGCTCGTGGGCTGGTGCGGCTGCTCGGCGGCGACCATCCGAATTCGCTCTCCGCCCTGATCACCGTGGCCCGGGCCGAGTTCGGATCAGCACTGGCCGCAGGGGACCGCGGACGGTGGGAGCGGGCCGCAGACGTCCTCGCGATCACCGCCCAGAAAGTGCCGGCGGTACTCGGACCACGTCATCCCCTGTCCCGCTCCGCGCTGGTCAACCTGGCCATCACGGAGTTCGAAGCTGCCGAGGCCCTGTCTGATGAGCGTCGCCTGGAGAGGGCGCGGCTCATGGTCATGGCTGCGGCCCAACCTTCCGAAGCGGAACGACGGACCGCCCCGACATCTGCGCCTCCGCCCTCCGCCACCCGCGAAGCCGACCGATCAGCCGCTGCGCAGATCTCGACCGTGTACGGGCCTGTGCCCCCCACACCCGGGCAGCGGCGGCCCTCCATCGCAGAAGAGCCTGCTCTGCGCTTTAGTGTGCTCGGACCTGTGCGCGCCTGGCGCGGGGACGAGCAGCTCCCCACCGGATCCCCGCAGCAGCGGACCCTGCTGGCAGCACTGCTGCTGCGTGAGGGCCGGACGGCGACGGCGGCCGAACTGATCGACGCGCTGTGGGGTGATGACCCGCCGTCGTCCACACGCGTGCTGGCTGCGCTACGGACGTATGCCTCCCGCCTGCGGAAGGTGTTGGGCCCCGAGGTTCTGGTGACCGAATCGGGCGGGTACGCCGTTCGCGGTCTGCCCGAAGGTGCCCTGGACGTCCTGGTGGCCCAGAGGCTTGCCGCGGAAGGAGAGCGGGCGAAAGCCTCAGGGGACCTGCACCGGGCACGCGAACTCCTGCAGCGGGTGCTGTCCATGTGGGACGGGGAGTCGCTCGCCGCGTTGCCGGGCCCGTACGCAGAGGTGGAACGGGTCCGGTTGGAGGAGTGGCGCCTCCAGCTCCTGGAAACGCGCCTGGACATGGACCTGGAGGAGGGTTACCACGCCGAGGCGATCTCGGAACTGACCGCCCTGACGGCAGCACACCCCTTGCGGGAGCGGTTGCGAGAGCTGTTGATGCTGGCGCTGTACCGGAGCGGCCGCCAGGCGGAGGCCCTTGCCGTCTACGCAGACACCCGACGCCTGCTGGCCGAAGAACTGGGCGTGGATCCGCGAGCGGAGCTACGCGAGCTGCAAATGCGCGTCCTGCAAGCGGACCCGAGCCTGGTGCGGCCGTCGGTACCGGCCGCCGAGTGGGCTCCCGCACCGGTACGTCCAGCCCAACTCCCCGCTACCGTCAGGGACTTCACGGGTCGCGGGTCCTTCGTGTCGGAGCTGACCGAAGTGCTCGCCACCGGGGGGAGCCAGTTGATGGCGGTGGCGGCGGTGGCGGGCATCGGAGGGGTGGGCAAGACGACCCTGGCCGTGCACGTGGCGCACCAGGCCCGCGCGGCCTTCCCCGACGGGCAGTTGTACGTCGATCTCCAGGGCTCGGGTTCACGAGCGGCGGAGCCGGATGCGGTGCTGGGCTCGTTCCTGCGGGCGTTGGGCACGCCCGACACAGAGATACCGGATTCGCTGGAAGAGCGGGCGACGCTGTTCCGGTCCGTCCTGGACGGCCGTCGCGTCCTCGTGCTGCTGGACAACGCGAAGGACGCGGCGCAGGTGAGGCCGCTCCTGCCGGGTACGGAGGGCTGTGCGGCGCTGGTGACGTCGACGGCGCGGATGGTGGACCTGGGCGGCGCCCACCTGGTCGACCTGGACGTGATGTCCCCCGAAGAAGCCCTTCAGCTGTTCACCAGGATCGTGGGCACGGAGCGGGTGGCATCTGAGCGGAGGGCAGCGCTGGACGTGGTCGCGGCGTGCGGCTTCATGCCGCTGGCAATCCGTATCGCCGCGTCCCGGCTGGCCGCCAGGCGGACATGGACGGTCTCGACACTGGCGGCGAAGCTGGCGGACGAGCGCTACCGCCTGGATGAGCTCCAGGCCGGCGATCTGGCGGTCAAGGCGACCTTCGAACTGGGCTACGCCCAGCTGGAGCCTGCCCAGGCCCGGGCATCCCGACTGCTGGGACTGGCCGACGGACCGGACATCTCCCTGCCCGCGGCCGCAGCTCTGCTGGACCTGCCGACGCATGGCGCGGAGGACCTGCTGGAGTCCCTCGTCGACGCGTCCCTTCTGGAGTCGGCGGCACCCGGGCGCTATCGCTACCACCAGTTGGTGCGGCTCTACGTGCGCGCATGCGCGGAGCGGGACGAACAGCCGCCTTCCGAAAGGGAGGCGGCCCTCTCCCGGCTGCTGGACTTCTACCTGGCCACCGTGTCACGGGTGTATGCGATCCACCGGCCGGGGGACGTCCTCGTCGACCATCTGGCGGCGACGTCCGTTCAGGGGCTGGAGTTCACCGGCCCGGCCGAGGCTCTGAACTGGTTCGACACCGAGAGAGGCAACCTGCTGGCGTGCGCGAGGCAGTCGGTCGGCGCACCCGCGCTCCGTCGGGCCACCGATCTGTTCTGGTGCACCCTCGCCTTGGACGAGCCGGGCACCGGCTTCGAGGAGTACAAGCCGGGCAGCGCGTTCTCGGAGTACGAGTCGACGGCCAGGGCTCTTGGACACGCTGCCCAGGAGCAGGACGACCCGCACGCGGCCGTGCGGGTCCTGGTCGCTCTGAGCACCGCCCACCACTTCGCCGGACGATTCGACGAGGCCGACCGGGACGCGGAACACGTGCTGGTGCTGGCCGACACTGTCCAGGATCGCCTGGTCAGCTGCTGGGCCGCCAACACCCGGGGCCTGATCGCCATTCAGCAGCAGCGCTTCGCGGACGCCGAGGCCCACCTGATGCGGGCCGCCGAAGGGTACCGTGCGATCGGGAGCCTCCCGGGTGAGGCGAGTGCGCTGTGCAGTCTGTCCCGTGTCCACGTCGCGATCGGCCGCACGGAGAGCGCGGTTTCCCTCGCGCAGCAGGGAGTGGCCATCTACGAGGAACTGGGGGATGTCCCGCACGCCGCCAACGGCCGCTATGTCCTCGGCCTCGCACTCCGGGCGGCGGGCCGGCTCCGAGAGGCGGATGCAGAACTCCAGCGGGCACTGGCCGTGTTCCGGGACAGCCGTCGGCAACTATGGCAGGGCACCACGCACTTCCGCATCGCCGAAGCGCACCTCTCCGCCGGCCAACCAGCGCTCGCGGCGCAGCACGCCGAGCAGGCACTGGCGTTGGGATGCACCGGCGGCGACGTTGCCCGGGCCCAGGTGCTCACGACTCTGGGCAGCGCGTTGAACGCCCTCGGCCAGCTTGTCCGGGCCCAGGCGTGCTGGATTGACGCGCTGGGCATCCTGGAGCAGGCACAAAGCCCGGAAGCGGCGGAACTGCGAGCCCTCATCCGGTCGCGAGTCAGCGCCTGACCCGCCCCGCCCCTGTCCGCAACCGCCTTGCAGGCCGAGACGCCAAGCCCTACCGCTCAGCGACGCGGCGTCCGTCGCCTCCACGCAGCGCAACGGCAGTGTGGATGAACGACATCGCCGGAAGCCGCGGTTTTCAGCTCACCCAGCACGTTCAGCCGACCCAGGGCGGGGAACTGCGGCCAGTCCCATGGCGCGCTCGATCGTGATCTCGATGACCACGCGCTCGGGGTCCGGGGCCTGCGTACGCCCGTACCGGACGGCGTAGCGGACCACGGCGTCGTCGACGGCTGCGGCGTCGGTGAGCACCTCGGCCGTGCCTTCCAGCGTGGCCAGCGTCCTCCGTCGACCTGACAGACCGCGACGCGGGCTTCGCCGGGGCGGGACACCTGGATATCGGCAACCTTCTTACTTGATTTGTGTGTGATAACCCGAGCGACTCCGGCGTCGGCGTCAACGGTTACCCCGACGGGCACCGGATCCCACGCGGCCCAGAAGCCCGGGATCGACAGTGTGTCGTCCTCTACGCGCAGCGGGAGTCAGATGTATGTCGCCGCGGAGGCCTGGTGCGGGTACGACCAGCGGTCGCCCATGTACAGGGGGACAGCGCCCTCGCGGGAGTTGCAGGTCAGGCTGCCGTCGGGCGCGAAGTGCCCGCAGCAGGGTCCAGGGCCTTCGAGGAACGGTGCGGACAGATGGAATTCTCGTTGCTCTCCCAGCTCGTCTTGTGCGAGAGCATGAGGAAATACGTGCCGTCGTGCCGCAGCATCGCCGGCGACTCCCCACCCCGGGCGACGCCCCGTACCAGGCATGCAGTCGCCGACCATCCGTGAGGCCGAGGCCTTCACCATCGGCGCGACCGTGGAGGCCGTGCACGCCGAGACGGTGACGGACGAGGTCCTGGGACTGTCCGAGGGCGTGCCCGGCCAGTCCTTCCACGTCTCCCGGCCCCCCGTGGTCCCGGGCGACGAGGCCGGGGACGGGCTCGTCGTCGAAGCAGGGCACGGCACGGCCGAGGGCGAGTTCCTGGGTGCGGTCCTCGGCCCCGCCGCCCGCCGGGACGGTCGCCAGCCTGGCCAGTCCGCACGGCACGATCGGCAGATCGCGGACGGAAGTAGCAGAAGATCGCACTGCCCAGGTAGATCAGGATGAGGCCCTGGAGGGTGTTGACCAGGTTGAGCGAGGCCTCCATCCGGTACAGGGGGATGAGGTCGACTGCATCGGGATGCAGTAGGCGACCATCAGCAGCGATCCGACCGCAGCGGTGAGCCTGCCCTTGCGCAGGATCATGCCGTACGCAGCCATGGAGCCGATCAGCACCTGGAAGGCGACGCGTACCACGGTGACGATCAGCGTGTTGGTGAAATGTCCAGTCCGCGGCGCCCGCGGCGGCCTGGGATTGGCTGTTGTCTGGTGTGGCCCGACGGGATGCGCGCCCTGCCCGGCCGGCTGATCGAGCCGGTCGAGCTCATCGCTCACTCAACGCACGGGCAGGCACGAGCATCCGTAGGCCGAAGCCGACCCCGGCCCCGGCCTCACGTATGCGTGGCTCTGGCGGCCCGGCGATCAGGTCGATACGTATCGCTGACGAGCCGTGACTATGTGTTGCGGACGGTCTTGGCTCCCCGACCGCCACCGCGGTGCGCGGAACGCGGCTCTACATCACCAACGCCGGGTTCGCCGCGCCCAACGTTGCGAAGCTGCAGCAGGGGAAGATCAACCTCCCCGCCCTGTTCCGCGACGCCCTCTCCTAAGCCGCTCGGGCTGTGTCCGGAGCGAGGCGCGCACGCCATTGGTCACTGGCGCGTCCCAGCTCACGATCCCCATGCAGGAAGAAGGACGTATCACCACCATGAGTACCTTCAGCGGAGTATCCGGGGCTGCTGCAGCCATTGAGTCCGAGGAGCCGCGCAGCCCCGGCTACGATGCGGCGACCAAGAACGATGTCGAGTTCAACAAGGAATTCCGCCACTGCTTCACCACCATTGACGACGTGCAGATGACTTCGGTGTCGGCGTCGCGTACGCGCTGGCCGCCCAGTACCGTGAGCAGGTGGCCGGGCTGTTTCTCATAGACTTCCCGCTCGTCGGAAAGAACCTGAAGTTCGCCGATTTCGCACCGTTCTCGTGGCACTTCTCGTTCAACCAGCGGTATCCACTCGCGGAAGAACTTGTCACCGGCCGGGTCGAGACGTTTCTGTCCTCTCTCTTCCCGCCGTCCGTCTCCGGAGCCACGCCTGCCTCCGACATCGAGTTGGCCGAGTACGTCCGAGTGTTCTCCCGCCCCCAAGTGCTGCACGCCGGATTCGAGCTCTACCGGGCCTGGGGCCAGGACGAGGCAGACAACTCCGATTTCCAGGAGACCCCGCTGACCATCCCGGTCCGCATGCTGACCACGGTTGGCTTCGCCCCGATCACGCTGCCGGCCCTCCAGGACGCCGCCCCGAACGCCATCGGCAGCACGGTCCCCGGCACCGGGCACTTCCTCGTCCACGAAGTACCCGACCATGTCCTGGCCGAGATCAACGCCTTCTATCCCACTCGCTGACCGCCACCTCTTCGACGTGGCGTATGACGGCCAGGCGTCGCTTGGCTTCACGGTCAAGCGACGGGTTGGTGGTGGACTTCGGCATGTGGATCTCCATGGTGATCGGAGACCCAGGCGTCAATGATGATCGGCAGTTTTAGACCACAGTGCGATGAGGATCTCTGGAAACGGCTCTGTCCGCAGTTCCATCAATCCCCAGGTCGGGGAGGTGAACGAGGCATCGTTTCGGCACAGTATGTCCCGTCGGGTCGTGGTACGGCTGCGGGTGCGCCGGTACTTCTGCGACCGGAAGAACTGTTACCCGTCGGACGTTCACTGAGCAGGCGCCGGGCCTGGCAGAGCGGCACCGCCGCTCCAGCACCGGGCTGACGGGCTGGCTGAGGTCGATCGCCGTCGAGTTGGGCGGTCGGCCGGCCGCGCGGCATGCCGTCGGCTACGGCTGGCCGCGGGCCGGACCCGGCTGCTCAGACTGCTGACGGCGCCAGCGGTGCCGGACCCTGCCCCGCGTCTGCTGGGGGTGGACGAATTCGCCT
This sequence comes from Streptomyces sp. NPDC002623, assembly GCF_053592635.1. NCBI lineage: Bacteria > Bacillati > Actinomycetota > Actinomycetes > Kitasatosporales > Streptomycetaceae > Streptomyces > Streptomyces sp. NPDC002623. The sequence continues at coordinate 9,754 of NZ_JBSFWB010000055.1, forward strand.
TCCGCAAGGGCTGCACCTACGGCACCGTGCTGGTCGACGTCGAAGCCGGCCGGGTCGTGGACGTGCTGCCCTACCGCACGTCGGAAACGTTCGCGGCCTGGCTCACCGAGCATCCCGGCGCCGAGATCGTCTGGCGAAGACCACGGCCGAGCCCGCGGTGCCGACCGCTCGGCCCGCCGCCTCCTGCGGTTCACGCCCCTCCGCGAGTTCGCCTCGGTAAGGGGAGACGATAAACAGGGCGTAGCCGATACCTCCCGCCAGGCCGATCATCGAGGCAAGGGTGGGAGTGGTGCTGGAGAGATCGAGGATCTCGGTGAGCGCCACGATGGAGCCGACATCGACGCCAACGCCGATGATCGCGGTGAGCAGTGGCAGTCCGGCGGCGATCAGCGAGCCGAAGGTGATGACCAGGATCAGAGCAGAGATGGCGATGCCGATTATCTCGGCGGCACCGGTCTCCAGCACCTCTGCCATCGTGGTGCCGCCGGCCTCGACGGTCGGGCCGGCGTCGTGGCCTTGATCGAGGACCTTGTCGAGGATGTGCTTCGACGCGTCGGACATCTCGTTGAACTGCACCGAGTACGTCGCTGTGACGTAGGCGGTGGTCCCGTCCTTGTCGACCCTGCCGGCACTGAACGGGTCGAGGACGCCGGTGACTTGTTTTGTTTCCGTGGCCGAGTTCGGTCACAGCCTTTTCGACGGCCGCCTTGTTGCCGACGGCGGTGATCTTCTCTCCGCCGGAGCCTGGAAGACGACGTCGGCCTGGGCACCGTCCGCATGCAGGGTCGGGAAGCGCTCATCCAGCAGGTCGAAGGCCTTCTGCGTTTCGGTGCCGGGGATGGAGAAGGTGTTGTTGCCGGCGGTGCTGGCACTGGCGGCGCCGACCCCCACCGTGGCGAGCAGCGCCACCCATGAAGGGGTGGGGATTCCGAAAGGGCGTGCGCCGCTGTGCGGAGGATCAGACGCCGAGGGCGGGGAGGATCACGGCGTCTATGTAGCGGCGGAGGAAGGGCTGATCGATTGGCTGCGTTTCGGTCAGAGGATGGGCCATCAGGGCACCGATCAGCATGTGAGGGATGTAGTGCAGTGCTGGAGTGTCCGGACGGAGTTCACCCCGGTCGACCGCCCGCCGCAGCAGTTCGTCGAGCCCGGTCAACTCGGGATCGATGATCAGATCCCGGAGTGCCTGAAGAAGATCGGGGTGGGAGTTCACCGCGTGGATCAGGCCCCGCACCAGCGCGGAGTCCTTCTCCAGCTTTCCGGTGTCCGTCCGCACCATCTGGTGGAAGTCACCACGTAGCGAGCCGGTGTCGATGTCAGCAAGGTTGACGGCCTTGTTGTGGCGTAGTGCCTTGGCGACCAGCTTCGGCTTGCCCGTCCACTGGCGGTAGAGGGTGGCCTTGCTGCAGTGGGTGCGCGCTGCAACGGCGTCCATGGTCAAGGCGTCGTAGCCGACTTCCCGCAACAGGGCGAGCACTGCTTCGTACAGCTCAGCCTCGCGTTCAGGGGTGAGTCGACTGCGTCGCATCCCTGACGCATGTCCTCGCCCCATCGGAGCGGCCGAGGTCTTGCGTCCTGTCACGGCTGTCATCTCCGACCCCTCTACTCATACGAAACGGTTTCGTATGAGTAGACCGTAACTCCAGAAGGGCAAAATACGAAACCGTTTCGGTAGCAAAATTGGTCACGTCGAGCCCACGGCGCCCGCCCTGCGGGAGGTGCGGGAGGTGGCCATCCCGATCGCCCTCACTCCCCTGCGCCACCTGCGAAACTGGGTCGGGAGTACACGCGGGAGACATACATGGCAAGCACACCTCAGGTCGCGCCGAAGCCTGGACGGCCCCGTGACCCGGGCGCCGACGACCGCATCCTCCAGGCCGTCGTCGATGAACTCGCCGAGGCCGGGGTTGCCGGCTTCCGGATCAACTCCGTTGCCGCGCGCGCCAAGGTCGCCAAGCGGACCCTCTACGCCCGCTGGACCGAGCGGGATGAACTGATCCTGGCGGGCCTGTCCACCCTCTGTGTTCATTTGCGCTCACCACGCACCGGCAGCCTCGAACGCGACCTGCGCCTCCTGTTCAACGCGACAGCAGAAGCCCTGGACAGCCCCCGGTGGCTGATCGCGGCCCGCTGTTCCCTTGAGCTGCCGGAGTACCCCGAGCTCTATGCGATGTTCCAGCGCGACTGCATCGACCAGCCCCTCGCTGTCGTCGAAGACGTCCTCTACGATGCACAGCAGCGCGGCGAGCTGCGCGCCGGAACCGACCGAGCCGTGGCTGCCGAGACCTTCGCGAGCTCGCTCGCGGGTTTCAGTACACACATCGCCCGCCTTCGCGGCGTCAGCGCGTACAAGGTCCGCGAGCAATTCCTGGACCTGTTCCTGCACGGGGTGCGCGCCGACACGGCCAGTCAGGTGCCCGACGTCACCAGCTGCTGATGCGCACGAAACCATTGATCTGCCGCGCTTCAAGGACCTGGTTGAGGGAGCGGAGACCGCATGGTGCGACGGCGGCCCGGCGCGGCGTGCCGGCCGCGGGCCCATGAGGCCGAACCGCCGTGCCACCCGCGACCGACCCGTCGGCACCGATCGCGTGACGAACTTGTCCCCGGTCCTTGCGACCTGCGACCGGGCGTCGAACGCGGATCTCCGTGCCGTCGGTGATCCCGGTCCCACTGTCGGCTCCCGGGTGCTCGATGACCTCGGCGAGAGCGCACAGCCGGACGCCCGGCGCGCCGGTGCAGCCCCGTTGCGCCAGCAGCGGCCGCACCTCGCCGATGGCGCGTGTGACGGTGGAGCGGTCCACGCCGAACCAGCAGGCCGCCAGTACGTCATGGGTGGTGCCATGGCGCAGACTCACGAGGGTGGCCAGCAGGCGGTCGACGAAGACGAATCTGTGCTTCGCCCCGGTTCCTACAGCCCGCCGCCGCGGCCGAGCCGTCAGCCGAGCCTGATGCCGCTCGTGCCACAACGGCCCCACCTCTGCGATGAGTTCACCGATCACATCCGGCGACAACCCGGTGGCCCGGTACTCCGCCACGATCAACTCACGCGTCCCAGCCCCCATCATGCACAGTTCAACGAGCTACCTGGCGCCGAGCCACGGCCAACCGGGCACGAGGTCGTCAGTGGTGGGAGGCCGGATTTCGGTAGGAGTCCGCAGCGGCGCTGAGCACCTCGGTCCAGGGGGTGGGCTTGTGGCCGAAGGCGGCGGTGGCCGCACCTGAGTCCATCACAAAGGGGTGTTCGAGCTGGTAGGCGACCTCACGCAGGGCCCGCACGCTCGGGTTGACCAGACCCAGCGCCGCCAGCATGACGGTCGGGATCTCACCGACCTGGACCTGCGCGACCCCCGCGGCCTCGGCGAGGTCGGCGACGGCCTCGCGCTGGGTGCGGGGCGGGTTGCTGGGAACGTGCCAGGCCCGGCCCCAGGCCCGTTCCTCGCCGCCGACGGTGACCAGCAGCCGGGCGGCGTCCTCGGTATAGGTCCAGGTGTGGGCGGTGTCGGCGCTGCGCAGCACTTGGATGCCGCGGCCGGCCAGCAGCCGCGGCACCACGCGGGCCCCGAGCGGGCTCTCGGCGTGCGGGCCGATGTAGTCGGAGCTGCGGATCTCGGTGGTCCGGATCCGTCCGGCCCGGTGCAGGGCGAGCGCGTCCTCCCACATCCGGGCGCGTACCCGGCCCTTCACCGAGTTGGGGTCGAGCGGGGTGTCCTCGGTCATCGGGACGGCGACCGCGCCATAGCCGTAGAGGTTTCCGACCGTCGCCAGGACGGCGCCGGAGCTCTCGGCGGCGGCCAGCAGGGCGGCGGCGAGCGGAGGCCAGTCCGTGGCCCAGCGGTGGTAGGCCGGGCCGGCGCAGTTGTAGAGCACGGCCGACCCGGCGGCCAGCTCGCCGAGCGCGGCGGCGTCGGTGGCGTCCAGTCGCACGGACCGTACGCCCGGCAGGTCGGCCAGGCCGGCTGTGGCGGGCGCGGCTCCGGAGCGGCTGACCAGGACGACCTCCTCGCCGCGCGCGGCGAGAAGCCGCGCGGTGGCCGAGCCGATGGGACCCATGCCGACGATCAGGTGCTTACTCACGGTTCCTCCGGAGCATCAGAGAACAATGTTCTCGCTTTGGTCGATGTCGAGAGACTGGCGCAGCGCCGGGACATTGTCAAGAACAGTGTGCTCGTTTGCGTTCAGCGTTCTCGTTTCCACGGCTCCATGCCAGGATGGATCCATGTCCACCCCTCAGAAGCCCCTCACCGCACGGGAACGGGCCAGGATCGAGTTCACCGCGGAGATCAAGACGGTGGCCCGCAGGCAGCTCGCCGAGAGCGGCGCAGCCGCGCTCTCGCTGCGCGCCATCGCCAGGGAGCTCGGCCTGGCCACCCCGTCCGCGCTCTACCGCTACTTCCCGAGCCGCGACGCCCTGCTCACCGCGCTCATCCTGGACGGCTACACCTCCCTGAGCGACGCAGCCGAGGCCGCCTACGCCGCGCTCGAGGGGGCGGACACGGAGCCGGCCGACGTGCTGGAGCGCTGGGTCGGCGTCTGCCACGCGGTGCGGGACTGGGCGCTGGCGCATCCGCACGAGTACGCGCTGATCTACGGCTCGCCGGTGCCCGGCTACGCCGCCCCCCAGGACACCGTGGCGCAGGCGACCCGGATCCCCTACCTGATCGGCGCCCTCTTCACCGACCCGCTCGGTCAGGACGGCCACCGCCCCGCCGGCACCCGGCCCGCGATGCCCGACGACACCCGCCAGTCACTGGCACCGCTGCTCGCCGGACTCCCCCCGGACACCCCGGCCGACCTGGTCATGGGCAGCCTGATGGCCTGGACCCACCTCTTCGGCGCCATCTCCTTCGAGCTCTTCGGCCACCGCCGCGAGATCATCGCCGACCCCCGCGCCTTCTTCGACCACGAGGCCCGCCGCCTCGGCACAGCCCTCGGCCTCGCCACCTGACGGTGACTCAAACCCGCCCGTCGGCGCCGTCGCCGGAATTGTCGCTGTCGCTGTCGCGTAGGCGGCGGCGGTGTATCCGCTGCGCGCCAAGGTCGAAGTCCTCGCCCATGCAGGCTGCGTAGGCGCAATATCAAGGAATGACGTGGGCCGGCCACCCGCTACGACAAGACACCCGAGAGCTACGTCGCAGGACTCCATCTGCGCGAATCCATCCTCTGGCTACGCAGCCTGCCGGCCCTCCCGCAAGGCCGGCCTCCCCAGGTCAACTCAGCCGCTGATCCGGGCTGATCCAATAACCCTCGCGAACGTCGCGCACTTCCTCACGGACGGGAAGCTTCGGATCCACGTATGCCCTGATCCACTCGATGGGGGACCCGTTCGCGTCGTGCAGGGTCAGCACGCAGACCGACACAGGGGTGTCGAGGTACAGACCCAGGCGGCGGGAGACGATGGGCGGCGGCGTGCTCGCGTAGATCCGCCTTCGCATCGCGGTGACATCGACGCCTTCCGCACTGAGGATCGACATCATCGGCTTCGTCCGGAGGTCCTCCAGACTGTGCCGCTCACCGAGTTCCGGCAACTGGACGTTGTGCGTCACAACATGCGGCCGCCCCCGGTAGACCCGGAGCCGGGTGCACTGCCACAGCTTGCTGCCCGGGGGCAGCCCGAACACCCGGCACGCCTCCGCGGGAACGACCCCGACGCCGACCTGCAGGAGCTCGTACCCGTACTCGGACCCCTCCTCTTCGGGATAGAAGACCGGGAGGTCGCCCTCCTCACCGGCGCCCGGCGGGACGTAGGTGGCCCGGGGCCGTCGGCCACGGCCTCGCTCGACCAGGCCCTCTTCACCCAGACGCTCCAAAGGGGTCCGGGCCGTCACCACGCTGACATTGAAGCGCTCGGCCAGTTCGCGTTCACCGGGAAAGTTCGTGCGCCCCACCCACAGTCCGTCGAGAATCTCGGCCTTCAGCTGCCGATAGATCTGCTGCTGCATGGGCACGTCCGGGTTCAGGACGTCACCGTCGTCCACCACTGGGCCGCCACTCCCGGCATCCGCGGAAGCGGACTCGTTCGGCATGTACACAACCTCTCCTGACTGCGCGCGGGGAATCGCCCCCATTATGACCGACACCGCTTGACATTCCATCTTTCCCATATGAATATGTGATTCATGGTTTTGAGGGGCCTGCCCCCGCCACACCTGGTGCGCATGGCTCTCACCAGGAACTTCCCCTCTGTCGCCCCTGTGAGGACCCGACATGACTGCACAGAGCAGGTATCGACTCCCCGATCTGCCGCTTCCCGAGTTGTTCGTCACACCCGAGCGGCGGGTGCGCGGCAATGTCAACGCCTACCGGATGGATCAGCTCCCGGAGGGCACACAGCGTGAGTTCATCGACATCACGGCCTCGGACGGGGCGTTCTCGTTCGGGCTGCTGCACCTGCCGCCGGGCCCGCGCCCCAAGACGGTCGCTGTCTTCATGCATCCCAGGGAGAACCAGTCCCGCCAGTACCTCAGCCCCTATCTGCTCCATGCGGGATACGCCGTTTGGGGCCAGACCAGCCGTGCGCTGAACAACGACAGCGACATGGTCCACGAGGAAGTGGTCCTGGACACCGCGGCGGGCATGCGCATGCTCAAGGAGCGCGGCTTCGAGGACATCGTGCTCATCGGCAGCAGCGGCGGGACCTCGCTCCTGTCCTACTACCAGTGGCAGGCGTCCTTGCCGCCCGAACAGCGGCACACGCACGGCCCGCACGGCGTACTGACCCGGTTCGCCGAGGAGGACATGCCGGCCGCCGACTTCTACGTCGCGCTCGCCCCGCACGCCGGCGAGGGCGTCATCATGCTCAATATGCTCGACCCGGCCGTCGTCGACGAGGCGAACCCGACAGCGATCGACCCCGAGCTGGACATGTTCAACCCGGCCAACGGCTACCAGCCCTTCCCTGAGCCCAGCAAGTACGCACCCGAGTGGGTGGCCGCGTACCGCGAGGGGCAGCGCGCCCGCACCCGACGCATCGACGTCATCGCCCGCACGCTGATCGCCGACTACGAGGAGACACGGCGCGTCGTCGACCGCGACAACCTCAGCTCGCCCCTGGCCCGGCGCGCGCTCATGTCGCCGTATCTGACCGTCTACGGGACCGTCGCCAACCCGGCGCACACCGATCCCACCATCCACCCCAACGACCGAGTCCCGGGCAGCATCTTCTCCGGCGGCCATCCGCTGCGCGGCTCCTACGGCCCCAACTCTCTCGGCCGGATCCTCACCGCCAGGGCCTGGCTGTCGACCTGGAGCGGCCTGTCGGCGCAGGCCGAGTGGACACACGCAGCCGAGCACATCACCGTGCCCACTCTCGTGGTCGCACCGCTGGGCGACACCGACGCCTACCCGGAGGAGCAGGAGGAGATCTACTCCCGCGTCCCGGCAGCCGACAAGACGTTCCTCACCCTCGCCCACGCCCACCACTACCTCTTCCTGCTGCCGAACGCGCCGGTGGACTACAACCCGCGCGACAAGGCCGGGGAGATCGTCACGAAGTGGCTCGCCGAGCGCGTCAGCACGTCCTGACCCCGCCGCAGCCGCACAACACGCTCTTCTGGAGGCAGAAATGCCGTACTACCGTTCCGCGGGCCGTGTTCCCCACAAACGCCACGTCCAGTTCCGCAAGCCCGACGGCGGGCTGTACCGCGAGGAACTGATGGGCACCGAGGGCTTCTCCGCCGAGTCCGCCCTCCTCTACCACACCCACGCCCCCACGGATGTGGTCGACGTGGGCACATGGGACATCCCCGGTCAGGAGACCACGCCCAACCACCCGCTCAAGCCTCGTCTGGTGCGCACCCGCAAGCTGGACGAGGGCGGCGACGCCGTCAACGGCCGCCGCCTGCTCGCGGCCAACCAGGACGTGCGGGTCAGTCATGTCGCCGCCGACCGGCCCGGCCCGCTGTACCGCAACGCCATGGGCGACGAGATGTACTTCGTCCAGTCCGGCACCGCCCGCGTCGAGACGGTGTTCGGTGTGCTGGACGTCGGCCCGCGCGACTTCGTCATCATCCCCACCTCCACCACGCACCGCTGGGTTCCCACCGGCGACGAGCCCGTTCGGCTGCTGATCACGGAGTCGACCGGCGGCATCCACCCGCCCAAGCGCTACCTCTCCCCCCGCGGCCAGTTCCTGGAGCACTCCCCCTACTGCGAACGGGATCTGCGGGCGCCCGCCGAGCCGTACGTCGTGGAGGGCGACAACGTCGACGTGTACGTACGCCACCGAGCCGGCGGCACCCGCTACACCTACGCCCACCACCCCTTCGACGTCGTCGGCTGGGACGGCCACCTCTACCCGTACGCGTTCAACATGGACGACTACGAGCCGATCATCGGGCGCATCCACCAACCGCCGCCCACCTTCCAGACGTTCGAGGGGCCCGGCTTCGTGGTCTGTTCCTTCGTCCCGCACAAGGTGGAGTACCACCCGGAGGCGGTCATCGTCCCCTACAACCACGCCAACGTGGACTCCGACGAGCTGATGTACTACGTCGAAGCGGCGAGCGGCGCTCGTGGCGGACACGGCATCGACGAGGGTGCCATCACGTGGCACCCGGCGGGATTCATCCACGGTCCGCACGCGAACGAGCTGGAGAGGTCCGTCGACGCCTACAACGCCGGCAAGGTCGACATCAAACGCCTGACGGCCGTCATGATCGACACCTTCCGCCCCCTCGAACTCGGCGAGGGCGCCCTGGCCGTCGAGAATCCCGACTACCTCGCCACCTGGCGCAACGCCTGATCGGGAACTCGTCATGCGCACCGATCAGGTCATCAGCCAGCTGAACACCCCGCTGACCGCACCCGCCTACCCGATGCCGTCCGGCACCCGGTTCATCGACCGGGAGTACCTCAACATCGTCTACCGCACGGATCCCGAGGCGCTGCGGGCCGTCGTCCCCGAACCGCTGACGGTCGGCGAACCCCTGGTGCGCTTCGAGGTCATGCACATGGGCGACGTCGGCGGCGGCTTCGGCCCCTACACCGAGGCCGGCATCGCGATTCCGGTGGACTTCGAGGGCGAGCAGGGCGAGTACCTGCACGCCATGTACCTGGACAACTTCCCGGCCACAGCGGGCGGCCGCGAACTGTCCGCCTACCCCAAGGTCATGGGGTCTCCCCGGCTCTACGTCGACCAGGGGGCCCTCGTCGGCACCCTTGACTTCGGCACCCTGCGCGTGGCCACCGCGACGATGGGCTACAAACACCGGCGGCTCGACCCGGGAGAGGCACTGCGGCAGATCACCGTGCCGACGTACATGGTGAAGATCGTGCCCGGTTACGACTTCCGGCCCCGGGTCGCCGACTTGGTCCGCACCCAGATCACCGACGTCACGGTCAAGGAGGCCTGGACGGGCCCCGCCCGGCTCCAGCTCTTCCACCACGTGCTCGCGCCGCTCGCCGACCTGCCGGTCGTCGACGTGGTCTCGGCCAGCCACATCCTCACCGACCTGTCGCTGGCTCCGGTCAAGCCGGTCTTCGACTACCTCGATCCCACTTCGGCAGCATAGGAGACGATGACGATGTCGTTGGACGACACCTCGCAGCATCAAGAGGCGGGCAGCGGCGGACTGTTCCTCCGCCGCGGTGGCCGTACGGACGGGCCGGTGCTGGTGCTGCTCCATGGCGGCCTGGGGAACGGGCAGGTGTGGCACGCCGTCGAGGACCTGCTGCGGGAACGGTGGCCGGGCAGCTGGCTGGTGCCCGACCTCCCCGGGCACGGCAGGTCCCCCCGACTGACCCGATACAGCTACGGAAGGATGGCGGCCGACGTCGCCGAAGCCGTGAAGGGCCACCTCCCCCAGGGCGCGCCGGTGCACGTCGTGGGCCATTCCCTCGGCGGCGTGGTCGCCCTCACCCTGGCCAGCGGGTGGTTCGGTATCGATGTGGCCGCCGTGTGCGCGATGGGCGTGAAACCCACTTGGTCCGCGGAGGACATGGAACTGATGGCCGCAGTTGCAGCGGCCCCTGCACCTGTCTTCGCCACTCGGGACGACGCCGTGCAATTCGTACTGGCCGTGGCCGCGATGAGCGATGTGGTGACCAACGAGTCACCCTTGTGCGACTCGTTGGTCGTCGGCGACGGGGAGCGGTGGGAAGCCGTCACGGACCCCGCAGTTCTCGCAGTCGGCGCGGCGGATCTGCCCGGGCTGATCGCTGCCTGTCGGGCGCAGGAGGTGGTACTCGCCGCCGGCGAACACGATCCGATCTGTCCGCCCGCCGAGTTGGCGAAGGCCTGTCCTGACGTCACCGTGCTCGCCGGAGCAAGCCACTATCCCCACCTTGAGAACCCCGAGACGGTCTGGCCGCTGCTCGACCACATGCTGCAGTCCGCCCTTCACCTGGGGCCAAGCGCTCCTTAGCCCGACATGTCCCGACCGGGTGCCGAACCTCTCCATCCCGGGCTCGATCACGGCCCCCTCTTCTCCCGACCCAACTGCTGAGGAGCATTCATGTCCAGTCACCGGATCGGCCTGCTCGTGCCGAGTTCCAACACCACCATGGAGACCGAGATCCCCGAAATCCTCCGTCGGCAGAGCGCGCTGACGGGCGATCAGTTCACCTTCCACGCCAGCCGCATGCGCATGAAGACCGTGGAGAAAAGCGAATTGGCGGCCATGAACGCCGATGCGGGCCGTGCGGCGATCGAACTCGCCGACGCCCAGGTCGAAGTGATGGCATACGCATGCCTCGTCGCCATCATGTCCCAGGGCATCGGCGTGCACCGGGGCATCGAAGCCGACCTGACCCGCACCGCTGCCGAGAACGGGTGCGCGGTGGACGTGCTCTCCAGTGCCGGCGCGCTGGTGGAGGGGCTGCACCACCTGGGCGCCCGGAAGGTCTCCATCGTCACTCCCTACATGAAGCCGTTGACCCGCCTGGTCGCCGACTACATCGAGTCCGAGGGCGTGGAGGTCCAGGACTCGATCAGCCTGGAGGTCGACGACAACCTCGCCGTCGGCCGCCTCGACCCTTCCCGGCTGCCTGACATCGCCGCCGGCCTGGACACGCGCGGCGTCGACGCCGTCGTGCTCTCGGCGTGTGTGCAGATGCCGTCCCTGCCGGCCATCCCGGCCGCCGAGAAGCGCCTCGGCCTACCGATCGTCACCGCGGCTGCGGCCACTTCCTGGAAGGTCCTGCGCACGCTCGGTCTGGATCCGGTCGCCGACGGCGCCGGCGCCCTGTTCCGCAAGGCCTGACAGCAAGCACCCGGGGGTCCCTACGCCCCCCTCGCCCAGGACAACAGCTCCCCCCACCCCTCAAGGAATGCAGCCATGTCTCCCATCCCCATGGAAACGACCATCAACGGTCCCGTGGACCGGGTCTTCGACATCGTCACCCAGGTCCGTTTCTGGCCCCAGTGGCACGTCCTCACCAGGGCCGTCACCGGAACCATCGAGCGGCCGTTCCTGCCGGGTGACGAGTTCACCGAGTTCATCCGCACGGCCGACGGCACGCTGGAGCTCGTCTGGAAGGTGGTGGAGCACGAGCGCCCCCGGCGCGTGACGATTCAGCTCATCGGTTTGCCCGGCTTCATCTCGTACACCTTCGAGGAAGTCGCTGACGGAACGCTCTTCCGTCGCGTCGTCGACGACGGAGGTCAGGCCGCGACCGTGACGGTGTCGTCCGACACCGAGACCCGCTCCGTGGCGAACCTCAAGGCTTTCGTCGAGGACGTCCTCGCCCGCGAGAAGAGGGGCGCGACCTACCCCTAGTCCTGGCACGGACCCGGAAGTAGTACCGGCTCCGTTGCCGTCAATCTGAGAGCCGTGACATCGAAGGGCGTCCGGGGGTTACCCGGACGCCCTGCCGTTTCCGATCGCGAGCACACGATGGACCACACCATGCCCCATGACCCCCGACCGACCAAAAGCCCCGGCGCCACGATCCTGGCCGACCCCCTAGCCAACAAGGGAACAGCCTTCAACCCGAGCGAACGCTCCGCACTCGGTCTCGACGGGCTCCTGCCCCCGGCGGTGGAGACCCTCGACGAGCAGGTCGCCCGCGCCTACGAGGCGTTCCGCGGCTACGACAAGCCGCTCAACCGGCACATCTACCTGCGACAGCTGCAGGACACCAACGAGGTCCTCTTCTACCGTCTGGTCACCGACCACCTCGAGGAACTGCTGCCCGTCGTCTACACACCGACCGTGGGCGAAGCCTGCCAACGCTTCAGCGAGATCTACCGGCGGCCGCGCGGCCTGTTCCTGACCTGGGAGGACCGGCACCGCTTCGGGGAGATCCTGCGCAACCGCCCCCACCGGGACCAGGACGTGGACGTCATCGTCGTCACCGACGGGCAGCGCATCCTCGGACTGGGCGACCAGGGCGTCGGCGGGATGGGCATCCCGATCGGCAAGCTCAGCCTCTACACGGCGATCGGCGGCATCCATCCCGCCCGTACCCTGCCGGTCCTGCTCGATGTGGGTACCGACAACGAGGAACTGCTCAACAATCCGCGCTACCTGGGCCGGCGGGCAGTCCGACTGACCGGTGCCGAGTACGACGAGATGGTGGAGGCCTTCGTCTCGGCGGTCGAGACGGAACTGCCGGGTGCACTGCTGCAGTGGGAGGACTTCGCCACCGTCCACGCGCGCCCGATCCTCACGCGGTACCGGGACCGGCTGCTGACCTTCAACGACGACATCCAGGGCACCGCGGCCGTCGCCCTCGGCGCACTGTCCACCGCGGCCGACGTGGCCGGCACCCCACTGTCCGAGCAGCGCGTGGTGCTCCTGGGCGCGGGGTCGGCCGCCATCGGCGTCGCCGACATGATCCGTACGGCCATGACCGAGGAAGGCCTGTCGGAAACCGAGGCCGCGGCTCGCTTCTGGATCGTGGACGTCGACGGCCTGTTGCTGCGCTCACGCGCCGATCTCACGGAGGAGCAGCGGGTCTACGCACGTGACGACGGTGACGCGGCCGACTGGCCCGGTACAGACCTCGCCGAGGTGGTGCGCCGCGTCGAGCCGACGACGCTCATCGGGCTGTCGACCGCCCACGGTGCGTTCACCGAGGAGATCGTCCGGCAGATGGCCTCCACCTGCGCGCGGCCGGTCATCTTCCCGCTCTCCAACCCCACCTCGCACGCCGAGGCCGACCCCGCGGACCTCACCCGCTGGACCGACGGCCGGGCGCTGATCGCCACCGGCTCCCCCTTCCCACCGTTGAAGGTCGACGGGCGAGAGGTGCCGGTGGCGCAGTCGAACAATGTGTACGTCTTCCCGGCCATGGGGCTCGCGGTGACCGCGAGCCGGGCCACACGTGTGACCGACGGCATGCTCGTGGCCGCTGCCCGCGCCGTCGCTCAGTGCGCCGTTCGGTCGGCGGACGGCGACGACGGGCCCGTGCCGCTGCTGCCGCCCTTGAGAGGGATGCCGGAGGCCGCTCGCGAGGTCGCTCTGGCCGCGGCGCTCGCCGCCGTCGAGGACCAGGTCGCCCCGAAGGCTTCGGAGGAGGCGCTACGCGAGGCCATCGCGGCGGCGCAGTGGACGCCCCGCTATGAGGTCTAGGCACATGTGGATGCCCGGCGACTGCGCGGGCCGTTGATCACATCCGTGGGGTGATCTCCGCCATCCGCGACCAGCCCTGGCCCGCGGTCTCGACGTTGACGATGTCGGGCGTCTCGGCGACGATGTCCGGCATCCAGGACATGGCGGTCTTGAAGTGTTCGGAGTTGACGTGTTCGAGGCCCGCCTCGCTGGAGGCGAAGGCTTCCAGAAGGACGAAGCGGTTCGGGTCGGTGGTGTCGACGGACCATTCGAAGAAGAGGTTGCCGGGCTCGGCGCGCGTGGCGACGGTGAAGTCGGAGACTCGGTCGAGCCATTGGTCCCGGTACTCGGGGCGGACAGGGAAGCGTACGGCGATGAAGATCATGGAACCCTCCTCTGTTGTGCTCAGTTCGCGAACAGGCTCACCAGCAACGCCACGTTGAGCGCCACCACCACCGCGCTGACGGCCCAGGCGCCGTGCGTGGTCGTACGCCGGTTCACCCAGCGGCCCATGACGGCACGGTCGCGGGTGAGCAGGACCAGCGGGATGAGGGCGAAGGGGATACCGAAGGAAAGGACGACCTGGCTGATCACCAGGCTCTCCGTCGGACCTGCCCCGGCTGCCAGAACCACGATGGCGGGCGTCATCGTGACGAGTCTGCGCAGGAGCACCGGGATCCGTCGACCGAGGAAACCGCCCATCACCACTTCGCCCGCGTACATGCCGACGCTGGTGCCGGCGAGGCCCGAGACCAGCAGTGCCAGGGCGAAGGCCAGCGCCGCGAGCGGTCCGACCAGCCGCCCGTACGCGTCGTGCGCCGCGCCCAGCGAGTCGGCGGCCTCGGGGACTCCGGGGTGGAACAGGGTGGCCGCCGACACCAGCAGCGCCACGTTCACGGCTCCCGCCAGGCACATCGCGATCAGCACGTCGGTGCGTATGTGGCGCAGAAGGCGGCGGCGCAGCGGCCGGTCGGGGTCGGCGGACAGTTCCTCGGTTGCCGGGGGGAGGGAGAGGCTGTAGCGGTCGCTGGTGAGGGCCGAGTGCAGATAGATGACGTGTGGCATCACGGTGGCGCCGACGATCCCGCCGGCCAGGACGATGCTGTCGGAACCCGCCAGGGCCGGCTTCAGCCCGTCGGCCATGCCCGCCAACGGGGCGCCGGCGCCGAGTAGTTGTCCCAGAAAGAGGGCAAGCAGGCAGGCCAGCCCCGCCGCCATCAGCACCTCGAACCGGCGTCGCCCGCGACCGCGCATCGGCATCAGGAGCAGCGAGACCGCTCCGACGACCACACCACCCAGCCAGAGCGGCAGATTGAACAGCAGGTTCAGGGCGATGGCGCCGCCGACCACCTCCGCGAGGTCGGTCATCACGACGACAGCCTCCGCCTGTATCCACAGCCCCCACACGACCGGCTGCCGATAGCGGGTGCGGCACAGTTCGGGCAGGCTCTTGCCGGTCGCCATGCCCAGCTTGGCGGAGAGGTACTGCAGCAGCATCGCCACGATGTTCGCGGTGACCAGGACCCACAGCAACAGTGGGCCGAAGGTCGCGCCGGCCTGGATGTTGGTGGCGAAGTTGCCCGGGTCGACGTAGGCGACCGCGGCGATGAACGCCGGACCGAGCAGGGTGTACGACACCCCCGAGCGCAGTCGGGGGTGCCGCTCGCCCGGCGTGCGGCCCTGCGAGTCGGGGTGAGTGGTGGTCGTGGTGGGGAGATCGAGCTCTCCGGACCGGGCCGGGGAGGAATCGGCCGCCATGGTGTCGCCTCTCTGTGGTCACAGGGATGGCCAGGGGAGAGGGCGGCAGGGGGTACAGCCCTGCCGCCCGCCATGGCCGGGGAGGTCGGGTGGCCGCGGCAGCCCTTCGGCGAGTTCGCCGGTCGCGGGTGAGTGGTGGGCATCCAAACCGCCATGGGAGCGAGGAGAGGTGTACGGTCTGCCCCGCCGCGGCTACGGGATGTTGGACGGCCGCGGCAGTCCCTCTGCGAGGTCGCCGATCTCCGGGGAGTGGATGGAACCGGGGTTGCCGATGATCTCCTCGACGATCAGCGTCTCGGTGGTGAGCAGCAGCGCGGCGATGGACGCGGCGCTGAGCAGGGCGCTGCGGGTGACCTTGACGGGGTCGATGATGCCGCGCTGGTGCAGGTCGGCGTAGTCGCCGCGCAGCGCGTCCAGACCGCTTCCGACGGGCAGCGCGGCCACCTTCGTCTCCGCCTCGTCGGGGTCGAGGCCGGCGTTGATCGCGATCCAACGCAGCGGTTCGGCGAGCGCCTTGGCGACGATCGCACGGCCCGTCGCCGTGTCCTCACCCGAAAGCCTGAGGGGGTCGAGGGCCGCGATGGCCGTGCGGGCGTGCAGCAGAGCCGCGCCGCCGCCTGCGACGACACCTTCCTCGGCCGCGGCCCGGGTCGCCGCGAGGGAGTCCTCCAGGCGCATCTGCTTCTCTTTGAGCTCGACACCGCTCGCGGCACCGACCCGGATGACGGCCACCCCGCCGGAGAGCTTGGCGATGCGTTCGCCGAGCTTGTCCCGGTCGTGCTCGTTCGTGGCACGCTCCAGCTCGGTTTTGAGGTTCTCGATGCGTTCGGCGATGCGTGCGTCGCCGCCGGCTCCGCCGAGGACGGTGGTGGAGCGCTCGGTGGCGATGACCCTGTCGGCGCGCCCCAGGTCGTCCAGGGTGACGCCCTCCAGGGTGCGGCCCGCCGTTCCGGTGATGACGCGCCCGCCGGTGAGCGCGGCCATGTCCTCCAGCTCGGCGATCCGCCTGAAGCCGAAGCCGGGGGCGCGCACCGCCAGTGAACGGAAGGTGCCGTGCGCGGCGTTGGTGACGAGCATCCCGAGGGCGGGTCCGTCGACGTTCTCCGCGATGACGACGAGAGGGGAGCCGGTGCCCATGACCCGCTCCAGGACGGGCATCAGCTCCTGCACTTTGGTGATCTTGGTGTCGCAGTACAGGAGGTAGGGCTTCTCCAGGACGGCCTCCATGCGTCCCTGGTCGGTGACCATGTACGGGGAGAGCCAGCCGTTGTCGAGTTCCAGGCCCTCCGCGTACTCGACGCTCAGTCCGAACGCCGACGACTCTTCCACGGTGACGACTCCGGTGCGACCGACGCGTGCCACCGCCTCGGCGATGGCCTCGCCGATCACGGGGTCGTTGTTGGCGGACAGGGCGGCCACCCGGACGAGTTCGTCATCGGTGCGCACGGGCCGCATCTGGGAGGTCAGTGAGTCGACAGCTGCGGCCACGGCGGCCTCGATACCGTTCTTCAGCAGCACTGGGTTGGCCCCGGCATTGACCGCTTTCAGTCCCTCGCGGACGATCGCCTGGGCGAGGACCGTGGCGGTGGTGGTTCCGTCGCCCACGTCGCCGTTCGTGCGGGTGGCGACCTCCTTGACCAGTTGGGCGCCCATGTTGGCGAAGGGGTCCTTGAGCTGGATCTCGCGGGCGATGGTGACGCCGTCGTTGGTGATGGTGGGCGGTCCGGTCAGCTTCTCCAGGACCGCGTTGCGGCCCTTCGGGCCCAGGGTGACGCGGACGGCGTCGGCGAGCGCGTTCACCCCGCTCTCCAGCAGTGCGCGCGCTTCGGCGTTGAAGCGCAGTTCCTTCGCCATGGCGGTCGTTCCTTCCGGCCTGCGGAAACGGATGAGAGATGAGGGTGGAGCGGTGGCGGCGGTCGGGTGCAGGCTCCGTGGTGCGCCGACTCTTCGGCCTGGGAAGAGTCCACGGATCGTCCGCCGCCACCTGTATGGGGTTGCGGCTTCAGGGCACGAGCACGGCACGTCCCCGCACCCGGCCCTCGTCCAGGTCGTCCAGGGCGCGGCCGAAGTCGGCCAGTGGATAGGTGACGGTGTGCAGGGTGACCAGTCCACGTGCCGCGAGGTCCATCAGCTCCACCAGGTCGGTGTAGGAGCCGACCAGGTTGCCCACGAAGTTGATTTCGGTGGAGATGATGTCGATGGTCGGCACGGTCAGGGTGCCGCCGTAGCCGATGACGTAGTAGTCGCCGGCCCGGCGCAGCATCCGGACCCCGTCCTCCAGGGCGCCGCCCTCGCCGACGAAGTCCAGGACGGCCGCCGCGCCCTCCCCTCCGGTGAGCGCGGCGACCTGGTCGACCTGGCTGCCGTCGGCGACGACGGTGTGGTGCGCGCCGAGTTTCGCGGCGAGTTTGAGGGCTTCCGGCGATCGGTCGACGACGATCAGCTCGGCAGGGGTGAGGGCGCGTAGTACCTGGACGCCGATGTGCCCGAGCCCGCCCGCGCCGATCACCACGGCCTTGCTCCCGGGTGCGAGCTGCCGGGCCGCTTTCTTCGCCGCGTGGTACGCCGTCAGGCCGGCGTCGGCGAGCGCGGCCACCTCGGCCGGGGCGAGGCCCGGGTCGAGCGGGACGACCGCGCGGGCGTTGGTGCGCAGGTACTCGGCGAAGCCGCCGTCCGCGTCGATGCCGGGGAAGGTGCTCGCCGTGCAGTGCACGTCGTCCCCGCGTCGGCAGGCGGCACACAGTCCGCAGGTGACCAGCGGATGCAGGATCACCGGGTCGCCCGGGGCAAGGCCCGTGACCGCCGAGCCGACCTCGGCGACCCAGCCGGCGTTCTCGTGCCCCTGCACGTACGGCAGGGTCACTGCGCTCTTGGCCGCCCACTGGCCTTCGATGATGTGGAGGTCGGTCCGGCACACTCCGGCGCCGCCGATTCGCACGATCACGTCCAGCGGTCCGGAGACGACCGGGTCGGGTACCTCGTCGAGCGCCGGCCGGTGGTCGTAGCGGTGCAGGCGTACGGCTTTCACGACGCTTCCTCCTCTCGACGCGCCTGCGGTGTGTCATAGCGGGTGGCCAGCAGTCCCTCGCAGAACTCAGTGTTGGTGCTGATGCCGACACCTGCCGTGCGGCCTCGCAGCAGATGCCGCTCCAGGCCGGCGGCGGGCACCGCACGCCCCTCGTCGTCGGCGAAGAGCGGTGCCGTGGCGTCCGCGGGCAGGCCGAGCAGCGCGCGCCGTCTGCGCAGCGTCACCGTCAACCGCTCCGGCAGGTCACCGAAGGCGGCCTCGACGAGTTGACGAAGCGTCCAGCCGCGTTCGAGGAGGCGTTTGCCGAGGCGAGCCTGGGCGGCGAGGTGTCCCTTGCGCAGGAAGGAGACCCGCAGTTCCTCCATGCGGTCGGCGTCGGCGAGGCCGGGGAAGGCCTGCCCGAAGGACTTGCCGCAGCTCACACCCTGGTTGATCTCGTCGGACGCGAAATGGTCCTCCAGGATCACCGTGCACTGCCTCACCCAGGGCAGTCGGACGAGCGCGCGGCGGGCGTCCTCGACCATCAGCCAGGCGAAGTTGGGGGCGCAGAAGTAGGTGGGCAGCCGGAGTCTGGCCTCCACCGAGCCGTCGGCGTCCACACTCAAGGCCCGGACGAAACCGAGATCGGTGATGGGCCGGTCGAGCTCCGGGTCGAGCACCGCCGCCAGAGCCGAGTTGACGGCGGTGACCCGGTCGACGGCCTCGGTGACGGTTGTCATGCCACAGCCGTTGCGGAGAGCGGGACCTGGGCGCTGCCGGGGACCTTGAGGTCGTACAGCCGCGCGTGGTTGAGGCCGAGGATCTTGCGCTTGACGTCCGTGGTGAGGACGCCGTACTCGGACTGCATGTCCTCGGGGATCTGGAAGTCGACGAACTTCTCGATCAGCCACTTCGGGCTCCAGATCGCGTAGTCGCTGCCGAACACGATCCGGTCCTCGTCGAGCCAGTACAACAGCTCGCCGATGACCTGGCCGAAGTAGCGGGGCCGGGAGTGGATGAACGGCATGACCACCGACAGGCCCGCGTACACGTTGGGTTCCTGGGTGGCGATCCAGCAGAAGTCCTCCAGGCGGGGCAGGCCGGAATGCTCCACGATGAAGTTCAGGCCGGGGAAGGCGGTGGCCGCGTGGTCGATGTCGGCGACATCGAAGGCGTCGCGGTTCAGCGGCCAGATGGTGGGGCCCTTGTGGACATGGATGTTGCGGATGCCGAGTTCCTGGCAGAGCACCAGGTAGTCGTGCGCCTCGGGGTCGCTGAGCTTCCAGCCCTTCGACGCTCCGCGCCATTCGGCGGTGTAGAGCTTGACCCCGCGCAGGTTCCACTCGGCGTGCAGCTGCCGCAGCCGCTCCAGGCCGGCCTCGCCTTCGCGCGGGTCGAACGAGCCGTTGGCGATGAGCCGGTCGGGGTACTTACGGGCCAACTCCCCATTGCGCGCGGTGGTGTTGAAGCCCTGGCGATAGAACTCGTTGAGGTACGTGGGCTGGAAGATGCCCCAGTCGACGTATCCGGTCTCGAAGAGGTCGTGGACCAGGTCCTGTTCGCTGTACTTACGGAACTTCTCCAGCGGCCACACCCACTCCTGGGGGCTGAGGTTGCGCTGGTAGTCGTAGAAGCAGCGGATGAACCCTTCGCCGTACTTGTTGGAGGTGTTCTCCTCGCTCGCGTCCCAGAAGTGGATGTGCCCGTCGACGATGAAGTAGTCGACGCCGTCTTTGTGGTACATGGGTTCCTCTCCGAGGCGTCAGTCGACCGGGCTGAGGTCGAAGTCGATGTACTCGGCGGCGTCCTCGGGATTGGCGAAGAGCACCGTGCGGTCGTCGAGGTGGACCATGCGTCCGTAGTGGGTGGACATGATCTCCTCGAAGTCGGACTGGTCGAAGTCGAAGCCGAGGGCCTTGGAGATCTCGTCGAAGTCGAAGGTGAGCACCCGCTCGGCGTCGACGCGGATCATCGACGGGAAGTCGGTGACGGTGACGTTCTCCTTGCCCCGCATGACGTCGGCGACCACATGGCCGTTCTGGTTGTTCATCAGCGTGACGCCGCACATGTTCGAGGAGGTGCGGTCAGCGCTGAAAGGCTGTGGGACGGTGGTCACTTGGCGGTCCTCTCGCTCGTACGGTCGGCGGGGGCGTGCAGGCCCAGGTCCTCGACCAGGCGGCCGAAACGCTCCTTCGCCCGGTCGAGGCTGTCCTCGAAGCGGACCGGCTTCTCCCCGGGCTGCGACCACAGCGGCTGCAGCCGGCGGGCCGCGCCGAGGCTCACCGGCACCCACCGCTCCAGCCATTCCTGGACGGTGGTCCTGTTGCCGGCGCCGTGGGCCTGGTCGCCCAGCAGGAGCGAGAACAGGGCGCGGGTATAGCGCAGGTCGCGGTCGTAGTCGTTCTCGCCGGCGCCCATCACGGTGGGAGTGGTGTAGTCCCCGTTGCGGGCGGCGATCTGCAGGACGAGGTGGCTGCGGAACAGCTCGCCGACGAGGGGTTCGAAGACGAGGTTCGCCGCGAACAGAGCTTCGGCCCAGTCCGTTGTGGCGGTCAGCCGCTCGACGTTCTCCCGCACGCCCTGCCAGGCGGGGTCCGACTGCCACACCTCACGGTGCGCGGAGCCGTCGAAACCCGGTAGCTGCTCCTCGATGTCCAGGTTGTACAGCGCGAGGTCCTGGGCGAAACGGAGCTTGTGGGTACCGTTCACCGCCAGCGCGTTGTTGATCATGTTGGTGGGCGCGGAGCGCTGGACGGCGACGAACACATGCATGCCCAGGCCCTGTTCGGCGTGCATCCACGCGCCGACGTGCCGCTCCACGAAGGAGACCCAGGAACGGCTCCACTGCTGGTACGCGTCGGCCTTGTGGGCGTTGGCCAGGTTCTGCTGGACCTGCCGCACGACGTTGGCGTTGTTGCGGTAGATGGTCTGCTCCCACTCCTCGTTGGGGTCGAGGAAGCGGTGCCAGTCGGACGACTTGACCGCGGTCCAGTCCTGCGGGTAGCCGGAGGAGCCGTCGGCGAAGCCGTAGATCCAGCCCTGGAGGAGGTGACGCTCAGGGTCGGGCTGGACGTCGAAGGTGACGTCCTCGTACATCGTGGCCCGCAGCTTCTGCGGCCGGTAGTAGGAGAAGGCGCGGCTGTTGGAGCTCGGGAAGACGAGCGCTCCCGCCTCGGCATCGGTGAACTGCGGCTTGGGGAAGCTTCGTTCGCTCTTGACTGGTTTCTCGGCTTGAGTGGCCATGCGTACGGCTCCTCGCATCGGTCGGGGATCGGGTCGGATCAGGTGTCGGTGGAGGTGGTGAACTTGTCGAGGAAGATCCGTTCCTCGGGCATGCCCTTGCCGGTGAGCAGTTCCAGCGCGGCGTCGCACATGGGCGGGGGGCCGCAGAGGTAGGCGTCGGCCCCCGACAGATCGCCTTCGTGCCGGTCGACGACCTCGGTGATGAGGCCTTGTTCGTACGCTCCGGAGGTGTCCTCGGAGAGCGCCGCGACGAAGGCGAAGTCGGCGATGCGGCTGCCGTGTCCGGCGATCTCGTCGAGGGCGAACAGGTCCCGCTCGGTGCGGGCGCCGTAGTAGAAGCGGGTACGGCGGGCGGTTCCGGCGGCGGCGAGGCCGCTCAGCTGGGCGAGGATCGGGGCCATGCCGGCACCGCCGGCGAGGAGGATCAGGTCACGGTCGGGTGCGTCGCGCATGACGCAGGTGCCGTAGGGGCCCTTGACCTTCAGCGGGTCGCCGGGGCGCAGGGTGTCGCCGAGCAGACCGGAGAACAGCCCGCCGGGATAGCGCTTGATGATGAACTCCAGCGTGCCGCCGGTTCCTTCGCCGGGCTGTCCGGCCATGGAGAAGGAGCGCCACTGCTGCGTGCCGGGTACCTCGATGTCCACGTACTGACCCGTGCGGTAGGGCAGTTCGTCGGTCGGGGCGACGGCGAGGGTCAGCCGGACGATGTCGTGCGTGAGGGGTTCGACGGCCGAGACGGTGGCGCCGACCTGGCGCGGCGGGATGCCTCCCAGCAGCATGTCCTCGTCGTAGTTGATGAGTTCGACGGTCAGATCGCTGTAGGCGTGCGTCCGGCACAGCAGGACGTACCCCTCCTCGCTCTCGTAGTCGGCCAGCGCGAAGGTGGAGTAGCGCTCCATCTGCTGGTCGCCCTCCAGCAGCAAGGACTTGCAGGACGAGCACTGGCCCTCCTTGCAGCCGTGCATGAGCCCGACGCCCTGACGGAACGCGGCGTCCAGGACGGTCTCGTCCTCGTCGGCCTCGATCTCGATGCCGACCGGTTCGAATCGGATACGGTGCTTGTCGCCCACCAGGACCAGCCTTCCGGGGCGGCGACCCCGCGACGGTTCGTCGCCGCCCCTGCCGTTGAATGGGTCAGTGCGCCGACGGCGTGATGTTGCTGCGGCTGCGGTAGTCCGCGATGTGCGCCTCGCGCTCCGCGTCGGACATCTCGTTGAGCGTGATGTTGGGGCTGAGGAGCGTGTTGCCCCGGACGTCGTCGAGCGTCCACAGCTTCTTCGGGTCGTCGAGGTCCAGGTGCGGCTGCGGGATCAGGGTCTTCCCGTCGTCACGGACGTAGCCGAGGTCCTGGACGATGTCGGCGAGGTCCTGCCCGTGGTACACGGTCTCCCACTCGCGCTTGCCGGTCAGACGGCCCATCGACGGGGTGGGCCGGCCCTCGAACTCGGGCCGGAACGCGGTGGTGTCCGTCCAGGCGCAGGTCTCGGAGCAGTACGTGCGCCACTGTCCGTCGACCTTGTCGACCACCATGTCCTGCCGGACCAGGCACGGCACCATGCAGGACCAGCAGCGGTGCGGGTACTGGTAGCCGACGTCCTCGAAGGTGACCGGCTTGTTGCGGCCGGGGTGCCGCAGCCGGTTGTACGCCTCCCACCAGGCGCCGTACTCGGCGTACCAGCCGGGGTATTTGGACTCGAACCACTCGAAGTCGTCGTCCGTCATGCCGTCGATCCGCCAGAAGTTGACGGGCCAGCCGGTGGCGAAGAACTGGGCGGTCTTGTGGACGTAGCCGTCGTCCCAGATCCGCTTCCACGCCGCCTCGACGAGGTCGTGCGGGATCTTCAGGCCGTACTTCTCCAGTGGGATCAGGTACGACCGGTAGTAGTCGTCGTAGATCCAGCGCCGCCACATCTCCGCGTACGAGTCGCGATCCTTGCGGCGGTCCTTGGAGCCGTACTCGATGAAGGTGCCGATGGCGGCGTCCACCACGCAGTGGTTGTTCCACCAGGCGTAACGCAGATCGCGTTCCAGGAGCTGGCGGTTGTCCTCGTCGGCGAGGGCCATCAGGAGGATCGAGTAGCCGTTGGAGATGTGCCTGGACTCGTCGGACTGGACCGAGTGGAAGACGGTGGGCAGCAGGTAGTCGCCGTTGGCGGCGGCCTCGGCGGGCATGGCCACGAACAGGGTGTTGGTGAAGGCGGTCTCGGCGACCAGCGTCAGGTAGACGTTGGCGGCGGTGATCGCGTCACCGGTGATGAACCCCTCGCCGAACTGGCGGCCGATCGTGCCGGCGTAGCAGTTGGCGAACGCCTTCTCGGAGATGTCGAAGCCGGCCGGGTCGATGTAGTGGTTCATGTAGAGGCGCTTGAGGTTCATCTGGATCGTCGAGTGGCGTACCTCGTCGATCATCTGGACCGCGAGCCCGTTGTGCAGTTGCGGGTTGGGCACCGCGCCGATCGCCATCGGCATCGCGCGGGCCGCACTGATCTCGGGGAACGGGATGATCGACAGGAACAGCTTCTGCCACTCCATCCAGCGCTGCTGGACCTGGCGGAACATGTTGCCGCGGATCGCGCCGTCCATCGCGCCGTAGACCCGGTTGTCCTTCTCCTCCTCCATCGGGAAGTAGGAGCGCAGGACCTGCTTGAGCGGATCCTTCTTCGGGGCCTTGTCGAAGCGGTAGTCGGTTGCGAAGCGGTTGGCGGGGGTCGCGAACGTCGGATCCCACGACAGTTCGGTGATCTTCTTGTGCGCCTTGCTCAGGCTCTGTCGACTCACGGGTGAGACTCCTCCGGCTGACTGGGCGGCGAGGGATGGCTCGATCGGTCCGGTTCCGCGGCGGCGCACTGCCGTCGGTCACCGGGGCGTCGCCCATCGTGAGGGCTGGTGGGGCAGCGGTTCATCTCAAGCTGAGACACGAGTCGCGACGCGGGTATGGCCGCCCGCCGGTGGCCGGACTTAGCGTGCTGGCAGTACCCGAACCAGGAGCGCCTTCGCAGCGACACGAGGCGTCATCACGGCAGAAGGCACAGAGCCGATGGAACCCTTGGAACCCGAGGAGCGGACGAGTTCCTCCGCCCACTCGCCCGAGCCCGGTCGGGACCGTCCTGTCCCACGCCTCAACCCCATCCACGCGCGGACCCTGTTCCTGGAGGGCGGGAGCGTCCCGGCCTCCGAGGTGCGGACTCCCATCCTCGACTCCTGGCAGCGCTCGCGCTTCTGGGGTGTGGACACCGACCGCATCCAGGCCCCGTACAACGCCGACTTCGACCCGCACTCCCGGCTCGCCACGGCTGCGCACCCGGTCCTCGACCGGCTCTCCGACGCCCTCCAAGGCACCCCGACGGCGCTGATCCTCACCGACTCCAAGGGCAGGGTGCGGGAGCGCAGAACCGGCGACCGGGCGTTGCACCGGCATCTCGACGACATCTGTCTCGCACCGGGTTTCAGCTACGCCGAGGAGTACGTCGGCACGAACGGCATCGGCACGGCCGCCGAGGACGGTCGCACGGCGCATGTGTTCGGCTCGGAACACTTCTCGGAGCGGTTGCAGAGGGTTTCCTGCGCGGCCGCGCCCATCCGCAATCCGGCCAGCGGCCGGGTGATCGGCCTGATCGATCTGACGTCCTGGCAGGACACGGCCTCGCCGTTGATGATGGCGCTGGTCCGGGAAGCCGCCGCCGACATCGAGGAGCGGCTGCTCCACATCGGTTCAGAGCGTGAACGAGCGGTTCTGCGTGCCTTTCTGACCACACGCCAGAGCTCCCGGAGGGCCCTGGTCACGCTCTCCGACGGGCTGCTGCTGGCCGACGCGGTCGCCATGGAACTGCTCGGCCCGGACGACCACCGCAGGCTGCGAGAACTGGTCGAGCACCCGGAGGGGTTGCGCGAACAGCGGATGTCCCTCAGTGACGGGCGTGCCGTACGGGTGCGCGGCCGACAGGTCGAGGGCGAGACACACGGCGAACAGCCGGCCGGATATTTGTTCGAACTATGGCTGGTCGCGGACCAGGAGGAGCCCGAGCCGCGACCGGTCGCCCGGGCGGCGCATCTTCCAGGGATCGTCGGCTCCAGCCCCGCGTTTCAAGGGGTGGTCAGCCAGTTGATCCGCCACTGCGGGCAGGGTCGTTGGACGTTCGTGGACGGAGAGGCGGGCACAGGGAAACAGGAACTCGTGCGAGCCGTGCACCGGCACGTCGCACCGACTGTGCCGTACGCCGTGCACGACGCGGTCCACACGCGCGACGGTGCGGCCGACTGGCTCCGGGCTGTTTTCCAGAACCTCGCCGAGGACCGGGGCACGGTGGTCCTGCGCCATGTCGAAGTGTTGTCCGAGCAGGTGCTTCGGCAGCTCGACACCCTGCTGCGCAGCACGGCAGGACGCACGGGATGGGTCGCCGCGCTGCTCACACGCGACCGGCTCACGCTGCCGGGCGCGAGCGTCCCGCAGAAGGGCAGAAACCCCCTCGACGCTGTGCGGCCACGGTTCGGCGCCGAGGTCAGCGTGCCGCCTCTGCGGCACCGTACGGCCGACATACCGCAGCTTGTGACCTGCCTCATCACGCGCCAGGGCGGAGACACCCGATGCTCGGACAGCGCGTTGCGCGCACTCTCCCGCGCGCCCTGGCCGGGCAACGTCCGTCAGCTCGCACATTCGCTCCGTTATGCCGAGGCGCACCGCACAGGCCCGCTGATCGAGCAGGCAGACCTCCCGCCTTCCCTTCTCTCCCAGGCTCAACACCCCTTGTCCACCTGGGAGTCCACAGAGCGCGACTTGATCGTCCAAGCCCTGCTCGATCACGGTGGCGACAAGGCGAAGGCGGCGAAGGCGCTGGGCATCTCACGGGCGACGATCTACCGGAAGATCACGGCATTCGGGATCCGGCTGGGTCCGGACGGCGGGTGACGCCGGGGACGTCGGCATCACCTGAGCCCAGGACCGAATCGAGCGAGACCGAGCAAAGGGGCGAGGACGCTCAGCCACGCCCCGAACGCCGGTCGTAGGCGTCGGCCAGCCACAGACCGAGCCCTTCCCAGCAGGCCAGGACGGTGCCCGCGAGGGTCAGGCCGGGGCCCACGGCCGCACCGGTGGCCGCGGCGATCGCACCGCAGACCGCCAGCAGGATGCCGACCAGGCCGAAGGCGAGCAGCCGCTCGCGGTGTCCCCATGATCGCGCCGCCATCCCCGCCTCCCCGCCCGAGTGATTCGCCTGCCTCACCGTGAGGGTGCGGGACGACGGCGGCGCGTTGCGTCTCATCGTGAGATGAACCGGTAACGCCGTCCGATGCAATACCGCGAAGCCGGTGGGCAGGACGCCTGTCGGATACCTGAGAGCTGTCCATGTGGATGCGGATGTCCGCCACCTCGTCGCCCCGCCATCGAAAGACCGTCACAACGGGAACAGGTCGAGTCGAGTAGGTCTCGTGTCGGTACGTCACCACGGCTTCCGCGATCACGACTCCGGGCTCGGGCTCCCAGAGGCCCACGATGTCGTGCCGTATGGAAAGCAGGCCCTGGGCCCTCATACGTTCGACGGCCCGGCGGATCTCGCCCCGGTCTGTCATGGCCGTCAGGCCACGCGTCATCCTGACGTCCGGGGCCAGGCCTCGGACGAAGGCATCGGCGTCCAGCGCGGAAGCCGACGCGTCATAGTGCCGCAGCACCCATTGCACGCGGTCCATTGCTTCTCCGTTCCAGCGAGAAAATAGTCCGCCGGTCTGTCGGCCACGGGGGCCGCGGACCGGCGGACACTCCCAGGCCCGTCGCACCTACCGGTGCCGTCAGGCGGTGGCTGCCCTGAGGACGAGCTCCGCCACGGCGAGCAGCGCAAACACCAGGGCAGGGGCCATCGCCTTGCCAGGGTCCTTGGCCCTGACGTGCGCGCCCACAGCGCCGACCATCGTCAGGGTGAGGCCGGCGGCGGCCGCGATGCCCAGCCATGGCACCCACAGACCGGTGACGACGCCGACGGCGCCGAGTACTTCGAGTGCCCCGATCAGGCGGTAAAGCGCGTGAGAAACATGAAGGTGGTCGGCCTGCTCCAGGGCTTTGGCCTGGCCCGTGGCCTTCTGTGCGCCTGCGGCGAAGAAGGCCAGAGCCAGCAGGACGGCGACTACGGCGGTGACGATGAACATGGTGCTGATCTCCGAAAGGGAACGGGCGAGAGGGCCAGAGGGGACGGTCGGGAAGTGGATGCGCGCAGTTGTCAGTAACCGAGGGGCTCGCGCACGAGGACGACGGTGGCGCGGCCGGGGACGAACTCCAGGTTGCTGATCAGGATCTTTGCCACGACGCTGCGCCGGCCGTAGGCCTGCTGGGCGCGGAGGTCCTCCTTGGGAAGGGAGTAGGTCTCGATGCGGCGCAGAGCCGTCTCCAGATCGGGGACGATCTTCTGGGCACCGACCACCCACACCGCCTGGGCGGCGCCGAAGGCATAGGGGGCGAGCTGGCTGCCGCTGGCCGAGGCGGTGACGAGACGGCCGTCCTCGGTGACGGCGTGCACGCTGCCGACGACCACGTCGGGAGCGGACCGGGTCTGGCGGACATCGTCGTAACGGGCTCGCAGGTCCCAGTCGGCCTGGGCGGCGCGGACGCTGACGAACCGTCCGGAGCCGTCGATGTCCTCCTGAATGCCGGACTGGCGCAGTGTCTCGCTGGTGGAGGTGAAGACGGCCTTGTCCGTCGGCAGCAGTTCAGTCACGAGCTGCCGTGCTTCTGCGGCCGTGTCGACGATCCGGACGGCGAAGCCGTGCTTGCCCAGTGCATCCGCCGCACGGACGAGGCTCGCTTCGGAGACCGGAACGGCGAAGGATTCGTCGACGGGCAGGGTCGCGGTGGGCACTGTGGTGTCAGTCATGGGGGTTCCTTGTGGTGCGGTGCAGGGGTAGGCGGGATATCAGGCGAGGTTCTGCTCGTAGACCGTGGCGCCTTCGGTGAGGCCCATCAGGAAGCGTCGGAATTCGATGTTCTCCGTCAGCCCCTCCTGCTGGGCCTCGGCGGACAGCCGCTGCCAGCGACGGGTCTGCTTGTTACGCTCCGCGAACAGCCCGACCAGGGGAACGAGGTCCGTCTGCGCGACACCCAGTCGGTCGCACAACTCGTCGCCCAGGATGTGGCGGGCGAACGCGGCGACGAGGTCACCGGTGAGGGTCAGCGGAGTCTTGAGCGTCAGTTCCGAAAGGGTGGCGGTCAGGATGTCGAGCGTCGCGGAGGTGAGCGCCACGGAGTGCTCGTCCGGCTCTCCGCTGATGGCGTTGATCACGGCGTACCACTCTCCAGCCTCCCGGTGGTCGGCGATGTTGCGGTAGAAGCCGGGGTCGACGCCGAGGAGATAGGCCACGTACTGCCAGTAGCTGTACACGCCGGCCAGTTCCTCGTCCGTGAAGGTGATGCCCAGCTTCTCCAGCGCGCTGAGAGGGCTGTAGGTGAAGTCGAGCCAGGTGCGGGCCAGGTCGACCTGGTTGATGGGCACGCCGAAGGCCGGGTCCCAGCCGTGCCGCAGTTTGGTGGCCCGTACACGCGCGTGCATCAGCCGCACCTGCACCGAGTCGAGGTATCCGGGGCCACCCGGCAGCAGTCCTCCCGGCAGGACCACGCCGTTGATCCATTTGCCGGTCTCCTGGAGCCGACGCTGTGTGGCGTTCTCCAGCCGCCCCGTGCCGCTGAGGACCCGCGCGATGCGGGGCGTGCTGTATTCGGGCAGCAGCGAGCCGAGCGCAAGGGCGAACTGCGTCCACACCGGTTCGACCGACAGGTAGGCGGTCTCCCCCTCGGCGAAGGGTTTCGTATCCACCCAGTCGGGGACGGTCTCGGCCTCGCGCAGCAGGGCAGCGATCGCGGGAGGAACATCGGAGAGCGACGAGAGTCCGTCTTGCAGCCCTTGGTTCACGAGGCGTCGCGCGGGCCCTCCGAGCTCGTCGATCTCCACGATCACGGCATCGGCGACGGGATCTCCCACCTGCAGTGACCGTTCGATGAAGGCCGCCCGCTCTTCGGTCGCGGTGTGAGTTGTCATGCCTGAGCCTCCAGGGGCTTGGAAAGAAGAACCGACCGGTCCGGACCACTCGAGCCTTGTCATCGAGAGCCACCGATCCCTTAATCACCTAAGTTACTGTGATTTAGCGAAAGGTCAAGCCTGCCGACGAGCGTGGTCGGAGATTGTCGACCGCAGAAGTCCGCCCGGCCCTCTGCTCTACTTAGCGTTCGTTAGAATCACGATCAGCAGCCCGTCGGCCGCGTGACAAGGAGTTTGAGCGGATGGCGTCCATGACACCCGGAGCGGACCCGGCATCGGAGCACGAGACGTGCATCGACGAATGGCGGACGTTCGCGCCCCTCGACCCGCCCCCCATCCTG
Source organism: Streptomyces sp. NPDC002623 (assembly GCF_053592635.1). Taxonomy (NCBI): domain Bacteria; kingdom Bacillati; phylum Actinomycetota; class Actinomycetes; order Kitasatosporales; family Streptomycetaceae; genus Streptomyces; species Streptomyces sp. NPDC002623. Next base: position 39,611 of record NZ_JBSFWB010000055.1, read on the forward strand.
GCCGCCGCACTGGAGAACTTCCGCGAGCACGGCTACCACGGCACGACCGTGCGGGACGTCGCACACCAAGCCGGGGTCAGCCTGCCGATGATCTACTACCGCTTCGAGAACAAGCAGGGCCTGCTGGTCGCCCTGCTGGAGAGCGCCATGGGCGAGGTGCTCCAGAGGGCTCGCCAGGCCGACAAGGAGGCCGACGGCCGGGTACTGGACCGCTTCGGCAACGTCATCGAGTGCATCGTGTTGCACATGACCCACCGGACAGCGACAGCCGGCCTGGACTCCGAGCTGCGCTACCTGGAGCCTGCCAACCGCAAGAAGTACGCGGCCCTCCGCAAAGCCCTGGAGGAACTTCTGCTGGAGATCATCGAGGAGGGCGTGGCCGAGGGGCTGTTCGAGGTGGACAGCGCGGCCGACACCACCCGAGCGCTCCTGGGCATGTGCCAGGCGGTCACCGGCTGGTACCACCCGGACGGCCGGCTGACACCGGAAGACATCGCGGATCGCTACGTAGGCATCGCCCTGCGCACGGTGAGCGCACGGGTGAGGCCCACCCCGCGCACACCGAAGACGTGACCCCGTCCGCCGGAGGTGACCGGTTGTGGCCAAGGGGTGGCGGCACCATGCTGGAGGGTGGCGCCCAGGACATTGCTTTCCGATGCCCGGTGAGTCGGTACGGCGCCGAAGTGAGCGATCATGGACAGGGAAGCAGATGGGGGCCGACCCGACAGCATCGCCCCACCCGCGCCGGCCACAGGTCTTGTATCAGTCGATGCTCTGGGCATCGTGATCACATGGAACTCCGGGGCTGAGCAACTACTCGGCCACCTACCCGACGACGTGCTGGGCCGCGCCGCCGCCGACCTGCTCGCTTCGCCGCTTCCGCCATCGGCTCGGACCTCCCTGGCCGAACACAAGGAGTGGAGTGGCACCCTCATACTGCGGCACCGCAGCGGCTCCCCTGTCAGCGCCGTTGTCCGAGCTTTTCCCCAGCGGGAGGCACACGGAGACGTCGGCTGGGTGCTGATCGCCGAACCACCCGCTTCGGCCACCGACAGCGAGACCCAAGCGTTGCGGGGCTGGACCCTCTCACAACTGCCCGTGGCCGTGCTCATCCACGACGCCGAGGCACGCATGGTCGACGCCAATGCCACAGCGCTGGACCTCCTGGGCCTGTCCGAGGAGACAGTTCTCGGCGGCCGCGTCGACGACGCTCTGCGCACCCGCTCTCTGTACCGCGGCCTGGCAGACGCTGTCTCGGAGGTGGCCCGCACGGGGCAGCCGCTCCACACGGACAAGTCCGTTCGCCCACCCGGGGAGGGCCGCGCCCGTACCTGGTCCTTCGCCGTCTCGCCGCTCAGGGACCCCGCAGGCCGGGTGCGCGGCGCCTCCACGGTCGTACGCGATGTGACCGAAGAGACGCGGGCCCGCCGACAGCTGGGCGTGGTGAACGAGGCGAGCGCGCGCATCGGCACCACCCTTGAGGTGGTGCGCACCGCAGAGGAGCTGGCACAGCTTGCCGTCGATCGGTTCGCGGACTTCGCGGCCGTCGACCTCCTGGACCAGGTCTACGACGGTGGAGAACCCAAGCCCGGCGGGCCGGCCGACACCACCGCCATGCGGCGCGCGGCCAACCGATCCGTCCTGGACGGCTGTCCGGAGGCCATGTTCCAGCCGGGTGAATTGAGCCTCTTCCCAGCGGGATCAGCGCTGTTGGACTCACTGGTCGGCGGTCGGGCTGTCCGCCACGACGCGGATGAGCCAGAAACCCGCACGTGGCTGGCCGAGCATCCACAATTCGCGTCGAAAGTCTCGGCTTTCGGCACGCACTCGACCCTTCTGGTGCCGATGCGCGCCCGGGGAACACCTCTGGGCTTCGCCTTCTTCGCGCGCCACCGCACGGCGGAACGCTTCGACGACGACGATCTGCTGCTGGCCGAGGAGATCACCGCCCGTGCCGCGGTCTGCGTCGACAACGCTCGCCGCTACACCCGAGAGCGCAACACCTCCATCACGCTGCAACGGAGCCTGCTCCCCCAGCGGGCTCCCAGGGAATCCGCGGTCGAAGTCGCCTCCCGCTACCTGCCCACCGGCTCGCGGGCGGGCGTGGGGGGCGACTGGTTCGACGTCATTTCCCTGTCGGGTGCACGGGTCGCGCTGGTCGTGGGAGACGTCGTCGGTCACGGGATCCAGGCCTCGGCCACCATGGGCCGGCTGCGCACAGCGGTCCGTACCCTCGCCGACGTCGATCTGCCTCCCGACGAGTTGCTCACCCACCTCGACGATCTCGTCCTGCGCCTCGACCGCGCGGAGGACTCGGAGGACGACGACGGCCGTCCGACTTCCGACGGAGATGTCGGTGCCACCTGCCTGTACGCGGTCTACGACCCCATCGCCCGCACGTGCACCATGGCCCGGGCCGGGCATCCTCCGCCGGCTCTCGTCCACCCCGACGGCACAGTCGTTTTCGCCGACCTCCCCGCCGGCCCTCCCTTGGGCCTCGGCGGCCTGCCCTTCGAATCAGCCGTCCTGGAACTGCCGGAGGGCAGCCTCATCGCGCTGTACACCGACGGTCTTGTCGAGACCGCCGAGCGCGACATCGAGGTCGGGAACGACCTGCTGCGCAGCGCGCTCGGAGACCCGAACCAGCCGCTGGAACAGACGTGCGACACCATCCTCCAGCGGCTCCTTCCCGAACGCCCCACCGACGACGTCGCCCTGCTCATCGCCCGCACTCGCACTCTGGCCCCCTCCCAGGTCGCCACCTGGGAGCTCCCCTCCGACCCGGCAGTCGTCGCCACCGCCCGCAAGGAGGCCATGACACGCCTGGCCGACTGGGGTCTGGACGAGGTCGAGTTCGTCACGGAGCTCGTCGTCAGTGAACTCGTCACCAACGCCATCCGCTACGGCGCCGCACCCATCCAACTCCGCCTCATCCGCGACCGCACTCTGATCTGCGAGGTCTCCGACGCCAGCAACACCGCTCCGCATCTTCGCCGGGCCCGTGTCTACGACGAGGGCGGTCGCGGACTCCTCCTGGTCGCGCAGTTGACCGACCGCTGGGGCACCCGCCACACCACATACGGCAAGACGATCTGGGCCGAACTGCGGCTGAATACTTGACCTACGGCACTACGGCACTACAGCGCGCGGGACACGAGAGTGGTTCCAGGCGCTCATGTCGGTGTCGACATAGCCGCGGCAGATGGCGGTGCCGGCCGTCACCGGCCGCGTCCCACGAGCGCGAGGCCGGCCCGCACCAGCTCGGGAACCGATGTGCCGGCCCCCGCGAAGCCGTCTCCCACCGTGACCCCCTGCAGATGACGGGAGTACACGCCCTCCGCGAACACGGCGATCTTGAAGTAGGCGAGCGCCTGGTAGAAGGGCAGGAGGCTGATGTCACGGCCGCTCAGCAACTCGTACTGATCGGCGAGTTCCATCTGATCGGGAAAGCCAGGATCGGTCGCGGCAGGCGAGTCGAGCAGCGCGTCGACGGCCGGGCCGCGGTATGCGAGGAAGGTGCCGAGGTCGTCGACGCGGAAGTCACCGTGCACGATCGAGACACCGCTCTCACTCGGCACCGCGGCCTCCAACGCCCGGTGCAAGCGGAGCAGTTCGAGTAGTGGCCGCGTGGCTACCAAGTCCCACTGCGCACGCCATCGATCGAGTTGGCGCCTCAGATATCCCTGGGGGTGACCCCAGTTGGCGAGCCCGACTTCGCGGCCCCGGTGGGCCAGGACACGGGCCTGACGGAGATCCGGGAACTGGTAGAAAGCT
>NZ_JBSFWB010000056.1:0-42612 GCF_053592635.1 Streptomyces sp. NPDC002623
CCCGAAAGCCTTCGTCTCAGCGGCAGGTCGTCGGGCAGGACCCGGAACGCCTTGTGCCGGCTCTCGCACCCCTGGAGGACACCATGACGACAACGGACTACCTGCCCGGCCTCACCCGGGCCTTCGCCCTCCTCGGCAGACGCTGGAACGGCCCGATCCTCGCCGCGCTCGCCCACGGTCCCGTCGGCTTCGGACAGTTGCGCGAGCGGATCCCCGGCATCAGCGACCGCATGCTCGCCGACCGCCGGGCGTGTGAGGGATCGGACGACGGTCGCGACAGAGCGTGACGGGTCGATTTCGCTACAAGTTCCGAAATTATCCGGGACGGCCTCCGGTACGCCGCCGAAACACACCATTCATACCGTCACTATCGGCCGCATAGGACCCATCGAGCTCATTAGGTCCATCAGGTCAAAAATGCTGCTTTCACCAGAAAGCGCATCACTGTCCTCAGCGCCTTTGTGACGGGAGCCCCGAGTGTCCAACCTCTCCAGACGCGGTGCCCTACGGCTGACCGGCGGGATAGCCCTCCTCGGCAGCCTCGCCCTGGCGGGCTGCGGTCGCAGTGACGACACCACCGCGAAAGCCGCCGCCGAGCCCATCGACAGCTCCCCGGCCGCGGGCACCGTCAGTGTCTGGGCCGCCCAGGGCGACGCCGACGTGCTCGACAAGGTCATCGAGCCCTTCAAGACGGCGAACCCCGACCTCGACGTGAAGTTCACGCTGATCCCGAACGCCGACTACTACACCAAGCTCCAGTCGGCGATCGCGGCGGGCAAGGGGCCCGATATCGCCCAGTTCTTCCCCGAGTCGCAGGCCCAGTTCCTCGACCCGTCGATCCTCCGGCCCGTTCCGGACGGCCTCGTCGACTCGGACAGCTTCTTCACCAGCCTGTGGGACGCCGGTGTGGTCGAGGACGTCGCCTACACGGTGCCCTGGTACGCGTACACCTACGCGCTCGTCTACCGCTCCGACCTGGCGAAGAAGGCGGGCGTCGAGGCGCCGAAGACATGGGACGAGACGGTGCCGTTCCTCAAGGCGCTTCAGGGCGCCGGAGCCGCGCACGGCCTCGGGGCCGACATCGGCTGGGACATCTTCAACGGCCAGGACGCCGCGATGTACGCCTGGCAGGCGGGCGGCTCGCTGCTGTCCCCGGGCGGCGAGTGGACGCTCGACACACCGGCGATGGTCGACGCGATCAAGTACAACGCGTCGTTCTACACCTCGGGAACCGCCGACACCACCGGGCCCGGGTTCCTCGACTCGCAGCCGTACTTCGTCTCGGGCAGGACCGCCACGATGATCACCGGCCCATGGGTCATCGGTCAGCTCGACGCCGCCGCGAAGAAGGACGGCTGGACGGCGTCCCACGTCGCCACGGCGCCGCTGCCGGCCGGGGCGTCGGGCAGCGCCTCCTTCTCCGCCGGCGGCAGTTGGGGGGTGCTCGCCGACAGCGACAACGCGGACGCGTCGTGGAAGCTCATCCGGCACATATCGAGCCCGAGCACGCAGGTCTCGCAGTACAAGGCGTACAGCTCGCTGCCGGCGGTCGTGTCCGCCTGGAAGGACCCCGCCATCGCGGGCCAGCCGCTGCTGGACGCGTTCCTGACGCAGCTGACGAACACCCGGGCGTTCCCGCAGGTCAGTACCTGGCCACAGGTCGCGACCCGGCTGGGCAAGGAGATGGAGGCCGTGGCCAAGGGCAAGGAGACCGCCGCCGAGGCCGCCGCGAACCTCCAGTCGTACGCCGCGAGCCTCGGCACGGGTACGGAGTGATCCGCCGATGACCGTCACCGTCCTCCCGAGGGCGCCGCGCAGAACGCGTCGTCCTCGGGGCGTCCGCCGAACGGCTGTGGGCTGGCTGTTCCTGGCGCCGTTCAGCATTGTGTTCCTGCTGTACACGGCGATCCCCGCCGTGGCCGCGCTCGGGTTCAGCCTCACCGACCTGCGGGGCGCGGATCTGCGTCATCCGTTCGCGGTGGACTTCACCGGACCGGACAACTATCTCCGCCTGTTCCAGGACCAGAGCTTCCTCCGGGACATCCTGAACACCGCCGTCTTCGTGGCTGTCGGTGTGCCGCTGACCATGGGGATCGGGTTCGCGCTGGCGCTCGCGCTGAACTCCGGCATCCGTCGGCTGCGCGGCGTGTTGCGCACGGTCTTCTTCGCGCCGGTCGTCACCAACATCGTGGCGGTCGCCCTGATCTGGCAGTACGCCTTCAACGAGGGCGGCACCGTCAACAAGATGCTCGGCGCCGTCGGATTCGCCGGGCCGAACTGGCTGGACGACCCGAATCTGACCATGCCCGTGGTCGTCCTGCTCGGCGTCTGGCGCAACTTCGGCATCGCGATGGTGCTGTTCCTCGCCGGCCTGCAGGCGATTCCGCAGGACGTGTACGAGGCAGCCTCCCTCGACGGGGCCGGCCGGTGGCGGCAGCTGCGGAACATCACCCTGCCGCTGCTGCGGCCCACCACCCTCATGGTGTCGGTGCTGCTCACCGTCTTCTACCTCCAGGTCTTCGACGAGCCGTACCTGCTCACCAACGGCGGCCCGCTGGGCTCCACCGAATCCGTGGCGCTGTACACCTACCACCAGTTCGGGGCCGGCGAGTTCGGGACGTCCTCGGCCGCGTCCTTCGTGATGCTCGTGCTCGTGATGCTGGTGAGCGCCGTCCAGTTCCGACTGCTGAGGCCCCGCGCATGACCGCCATCGCCGTGTCGGAGAACGCCGACATGACCACCGACCGGATCGCGGTGCGCCGCCGGTCCGTCTCCCCGCCCCTGCTGTACGGCGCGCTGGTGCTGTGCGCGCTGCTCACGCTGCTTCCGTTCATCTGGGTGATCAGTGGTTCGTTGCGCAGCCTCGACGAGATTCGCTCCGACCCGGGTGCCTGGGTCCCTCAGCACCTCACCTTCGACAACTTCGAGCGGCTGTTCACCACAGAGGGCTTCGGCCGGTTCCTGGTCAACAGCGTCGTGGTCGCGGTCATGGTGGTGGCCGGCAACATCGTCGCGGCGTCGGCCGCCGGCTATGCGCTCGCGAAGCTCGACTTCGCGGGCAGACGGATCGCGTTCGCCGCGGTGATGGGCGCGATGATGATGCCGCTCACCACGGTGTTCGTCACACAGTTCGTGATCACGGTCGACCTGGGCCTGGCGGACACCCTCACCGGTGTCGCGCTGCCGAGTGTGGCACTGCCGTTGTCGGTCTTCATCATGCGGCAGTACGCGATGTCGATCCCCGACGAACTGCTCGAAGCGGCCCGGATCGACGGCGCGGGCGAGTTCCGGATCTTCTTCAGGATCTTCCTCCCGCTGGCCGGACCCGCTGTCGCCACGATCACGATCATGTCGTTCCTCTACTCGTGGAACAACTTCCTCTGGCCGCTCATCGTCGCCCAGAGCATGTCCGGCTACACACTGCCGGTGGGCCTGGCCGCCACCAGCCAGGCGGCGGCACACGTCACCGACTACGGCCTGCTGCTCGCCGGTGCGATCGTCGTGATGCTGCCGGTGCTGGTGCTCTTCCTGTTCCTGCAGCGCTACTTCGTGCAGGGCGTCGCCGGAACGGGAATGCGGTGACCTCCATGGACTCGTTCGCCGAAGGCCGGGAGACGGTCACCGTACGCGCTCCAGCGGGCACGATCATCGGCCGTCGCACCGGCTCGGTCCGGCGCTTCCTCGGCATCCCGTACGCCGAAGCTCCCACCGGTGCACGGCGGTTCGCCGCGCCGGCCCGACGCGGCCGGTTCACGGAGCCGTTCGACGCCTCCCGCCACGGCGCCACCGCGCAGCAGGTGCCGCTGTTCGCCACGACCACGGTGCCGGAGCCCTCGGTGCCGGGCGACGACGTGCTGAACCTCGGCATCGTCGCCCCTGACGCCGACGACGACCGCGGGCCCTGCCCGGTCCTGGTGTGGATCCACGGCGGCGCCTTTCTGGCGGGGAGCCAGGCCAGTCCCTGGTACGACGGCCGCGCCTTCGCCCGCGACGGCGTCGTCTGCGTCACCGTCGGCTACCGGCTCGGCGTCGACGGATTCTCCGTACTGGACGACGTTCCCGCGAACCTCGGGCTGCGCGACCTGCTGCTCGCGCTCGACTGGGTGCGGGACAACATCGCCGCTTTCGGCGGCGATCCGGACCGGGTCACCGTCGCCGGTCAGTCGGCCGGGGGCGCGGCGGTCCTCGCGCTGCTCTCGTCGCCCGCGGGCAGCGGCCGCTTCCACCGCGCGGTCAGCCTCTCCGGTGGCACGTTCACCGCGGACGGGGACGCGGCTCGCGACTTCCTCGGACGGCTCGCGCGCCGGCTCGGCGTGCCGGTGACGCGAGCCGGATTCGCCGGCCGCGCCGTGGAGCACATCCAGCGGTGCGTCATCGACCTGAGGGACGAGCAGGGCGACGACATGCCCGCGCTCGGCCTGTTCGTCGGCGACGACATCCTGCCCGTGCCCGTCGTCGACGGACTCACCCTGCACGGGCACGCCGTACCGCTGCTGCTCGGTGCGACGGGCGACGAGTTCGACGGCGACGCCACCACCGGCACGGCCGACACGCGCACGGCAGGCACCCGCACGGCAGGCACGCGGGTGACGGACACGCTCTTCCGCGCCGCCTGCCCGCGCGTCGCCGCCTCCCGCCGCGTCGCCGCCGTCGGCACCTGGCTGTATTCCTTCGAGTGGCCCTCCCCGGTGCTCGGCGGCGCCACGCACTGCATCGACATCCCGTTCTTCTTCGACGTGCTCGACGCACCCGGTGTCGCCGAGGCGCTCGGGCCGCACCCGCCGGGGGAACTGGCCACGGCGACGCACGGTGATCTGGTCGGGTTCGTACGCGGCGAGGAGCCGGCCTGGGCCAGGGCGACCGGGACCCACGGCGACACGGCTCGCGAGTACGGCCGTCCCGGCGCGGCGCTCGCGGCCGACACCAGGGGCGTGTTCGATCCGGTGGTACCGGCGGCGTCCGGGGTGGCGGAGGCGTGCTGATGTCCGGGATGAACCAGAGCGCCGTCCGACGCATCAACACCTCGGTCATCCTGCGCGCGCTGGCGGTGTCGGCCGGGCCGATCACACTGACCGAGCTCGCCGAGCAGGTCGGCCTCTCCCGCCGCACCATCGAGGTCGTCCTGGACTCCCTCGTCGAGGCGGGCTGGGTGACCGAGCTGGACCGTGTGCCGACCAGGGGCTGTGCCGGGCGCCCGGCCCGCCGGTACGAACTGCGGGCCGAACACGCGCTGCTGGCGGCCGTACGCATCACCACCCTCGACGCGTCCGCGGTCATCGCCGATGTACGCGGCCGTGTCGTCGGCCGGGCGCACCGGCCGCTGCGCGCCTACCAGGATCCGCAGTCCACGCTCGACGACGCGGCGGCCCTGGTGCGGGAGGCGCTCGACGACGCGGGCGGGCCGGCGAACCGCCTTCGGGCCGGTGCTGTCGCGAGCGGCGGCGCGATCGACGACGACGGGGTCGTACGGCGCCTGGTGCACACGACGCGGTGGGAAGGCGTGCACCTTCCCGGAGAGTTCGCGCGGCGGGTCCGGGTGCCCTGGTTCGCCGACAACGACACCAATCTCGGTGCCCTCGCGGAGCGTTGGCGGGGTGTGGCAGGCGACCACGACAACGTCGTATGGGCGGTACTGGGGAACCGGACCGGACTTGGCATCCTCATCCGAGGCGCCGTGCACCGAGGTCTCGACGGTGCCGCAGGCGAGATCGTCGAGGCGGTGTCGATGCGGACCGGCTCGGTGGAGAACCGCCCGGTGGCAGGGCTCACCTCACCGGAACCGGAGCGGCGCAGGGTCGCGCTCGACCGCTTCGACGCGGCTCGTGCCGGCGATGCGACAGCGCTCGCCGAGGTGGACGAACTCGTGGAGAACATCGCGTCGATCCTCACGACCCTGTCGTGGACGGTCGCGCCGTCGCTCATCGTGCTCGGCGGCGGTCTGGAGGACGCGGCCGATGTGCTGCTGCCCCGGGTGCGCAGGGCGATGCACGACGCCCGCACCCCCGCGGTCGAGCTGCGGGCCACGTGTCTGGGCCGCGACGCCGACCTTGTCGGCGCCGTCAAGCTGGCGCTCGACTCGATGGACACCGAGCTGTTCGGCCCGCTCGCCCCGAACACGTGACCGCTCACCACCAGCAGCAACAGGACAGCAGCAACAGGACAGGAGTCTCCCCTTGACCGGCACCACTCGCACCGACGTCCTCATCGTGGGCAGCGGCATCATGGGATCAGTCGTGGCCAGACTGCTGCGCGACACCGATCCGACGCTGGACATCACCATGGTCGAGGCAGGCAGCGCGATCGGTGAGGCACCCGGCCTGCACCTGCACGACGTCGACGATCCGGCCCTCTGGTCGCGCTACAACGAACGGGTCGGCACCGGCATCCAAGGCATGTACACCGGAGCCGAGATCGCACGCGATGTCGCGGACAGCCTCGACGATCTGACACCCGGTATGTTCCACGCGCTGGCCTTCGGCGAGGACGTGGAGGCGATGCCCGCGACCGCACTCGCGTGGAACGCCGGCGGCATGGGCGTGCACTGGACCGCCGCGACGCCGTGGCCCGCCGGGGACGAGGTGTTCGACTTCGGCGACCCTGCCCGCTGGGCGACGGACCTGGACACCGCGCGCCGGTTGCTCGCGGTCACCCCGACCGCGATCGGCCCGACCGACGTCGGCCGGATCGTGCTCGACGCACTGCGCCGGCGCTTCGACGGCATCGGACCGGACGACCGACGGCCGCAGCCGATGCCCATGGCCGTCACCGCGTCGGCATCGGGACCCATGCCGCGCACAGCTCCAGGGACGATCTTCCCCGCGATGGCGACCGGCGTGGACCCGGCCTTCACCCTGCTGACCGGAACGCTCGCGACGGCCCTCGTCGTCTCGGACGGCCGGGTCAGCGGCACCCGGCTGCGTCGCATCGCCGACGGCGCCGAGTCGCAGCTCCTCGCGGACGCCGTGGTGGTGTGCGCCGACGCGCTGCGCACCCCGCAACTGCTGTTCGCCTCGGGCATCAGGCCCGAGGCGCTGGGCCGCTACCTCAACGAGCACGCGTTCGTCACCGCCCGGGTACTGCTCGACCCCGACCGCTTCGGCATCGACCCCGCAGACCTGCCTCTGCCGCGCGCGGGCGAGTTCAGCACCGATTCGCTCTGGCTGCCGCAGAACGGAGCGGCGCAGCCGTTCCACGGCCAGATCATGAACCGGACGTACGTGGACGCAGACGGCACCCCCCTCGCCCACTCCGTGGGCCTCTCGCTGTACGTACCCGTCGAGTCCCGCCCCGAGAACCGGCTGGTGTTCTCGCCGACCGAGACCGACCTGGCCGGGATGCCCCGGATCGGTGTCGAGTTCGGCTACTCCGACGCCGACCGCGCGCTGCTCTGCCGGGCTCTCGACGAGATCCGGTCGATCGCCGAGGAATTCGGCCCCTTCGATCCCGCGACGGAACGCGCGCTGCTCCCGCCCGGCTCGTCGTTGCACCTCACCGGCACCGTCCGGTCCGGCCCGGTCGACGACGGCACCAGCGTGTGCGGTCCGGACGGCCTGGTGTGGGGCTACGACAACCTGTACCTCGCCGGCAACGGCGTGATCCCCACCGCGATGGCCGCCAACGTCACCCTGACCGGCGCGGTGACGGCCGTGCGGGCGGCCCGGGCCGTCGCCGGACGGACCGCCGCGCTCGCCGAGCTCACCGCACATCGAGAGGAAGTCCGATCATGATCGACATCGCAAGGGAATACCGGGTGGCGCTCCCGACCTGGATCGATGACGAATTGGCCGCCGTCCCCGCCGTGATTCCCGACCGTGACGACCGGATGCGCCTCGTGCACCGCCTGGCCGACCGCAACTGGCGTGAGGGCAACGGAGGCCCGTTCGCGGCACTCGTCGCGGAACGGGACACCGGCCGGATCGTCTCGGTCGGCGTGAACGTCGTACTCGCCTCCGGCGTCTCCAGCGCACACGCCGAGGTCGTCGCCCTCGGACTGGCCCAGACGGCGACCGGCGGCTGGGACCTCGGCGGTGACGGAATGCAGGCGCACGAGCTGGTGGTGAACTGGCGTCCGTGCATCCAGTGCTACGGCGCGGCGATGTGGTCCGGGGTGCGCGGTCTCGTGGTCGCCGGCGACGGCCCGCAACTGGAGGAGATCACCACGTTCGACGAGGGCCCGCTCGGCGCGGACTGGGCCGAGCAGTTCCAGGCACGCGGCATCGAGGTCGTACGGGACGTGCTCCGGGACGAGGCGCTCGCCGTGTTCCGCGGCTACCGGAAGGCCGTCGACGCCGACGGCCTCGTCGTCTACAACGCGCGCGCGGGCGCCGAATGACACCGCCGATCCGACGGGAGACACCCACCATGGCCCCACGCTTCGCCACCGATGTCGTGACCTTCTACCACCCCGGTTTCTGGGGCCTGGAATCCGCCGACGCGTTTCGCGACTGGGCCGTCGAGAACCCCGAGCGCTTCTGGGACCGGACGATGGACGCGTTGGCCGAGGCCGGTGTCACCGGCCTCGAGCTGACTTTCGCGCCCGGCGACATCGACTCGGTCCTGCGCGCTTTCGGCGACGCGCCGTCGTTCCGCCATGAGTTGCAGGCCCGAGGCCTGTCCGTCGTGAGCGCCTTCATCGCCGGGAGCGAATGCCCCGACTGGCGGGACGGCGAAAGCCTGCCCGCGATAGTCGCCGACGCCGAGCGACGTGCGGCCTTCCTCGCCGATGTGGGCGCCGAACTCCTCGTCACAGGGCTGCCCATGCGTGCGACGTTCGGGACGCGCCCACCCTTCTTCGTCGACGCCGCGTACATGACCCGGATGGCCGACATCGCCCACATCGTCGGTGAAGCCGTCGCACAGTACGGTGTGAAGCTCGCCTTCCACACCGAGTCCAACAGCACTCTCTGGTACGAGAGGGACATCGACCTGTTCATGGCCCTGACCGATCCGCGCTATGTGTGGCTGTGCCCGGACTCCTGCCACATCGCACTCGGGGGAGGCGACCCCGTCGCCGTCGCGCGTCGCCACTCCCCACGCATCGCACTGGCGCACTGGAAGGACGCGGTCAAGCCGATCGACGTCGAACTCACCATCGACGCAACGGTCTTCGCCCAACAACAGCCCTACATGACCGAACTGGGTACGGGCATTGTGGACTGGAAGGCATGGGCCGCCGCGATGTCACTCACTCCCGGCGCCGACACCGTGCTCATCGAGCTGGACGAGGCGGCTGATCCCGTCGCCGCGCTCCGGACGGGGATGGCCGTGGTGAAGGGGATACGCGGAGACGTCGGGCTTCTCTCCTGAGCCGGGTCGGCCGGCGCGCCCAGCGGTGGCTCCCGGCCCTTCGCCGAACAACCACAGTCTGAAAGGACGTAGGACAGTGAATTCTCCCATTGCCGCCTCCAGGCACCCGTTCACCGTGCCGGCCGTCGACATCTCCCCCTACGTCGGCGGCGGTACGGATGAGGAGCGGGGGCATGTGGCACGGCTGATCGACGCCGCGTGTGCCGAGGTGGGGTTCATCCAGGTCCTCGGGCACGGCATTCCGCAGAGCGCGCTCGACGGTCTGAAGGAGGCGATGGACGCGTTCTTCGCGCTGCCGTTGGAGGCGAAGAAGGCGTACCGCGTCGACGGCGGCGCCAACCGCGGCTACAGCCCGCCGAAGAGCGAGTCGCTCAGCCTGAGCCTGGGCCTGGAGTCGGCCTCGCGGATGAACGACTTCTTCGAGGCCTTCAACGTCGGTGTCGAGGCGCGTTCCTTCCCGCCCGACCTCGGCCTTTCCGAGGACGACTTCGGGATCAACGTGTGGCCGGACATCGAGGGGTTCACCCCGCGGGTGGAGGCTTATTTCGGCCATGCCTCGCGGGTGGCGCGCACGCTGACCCGGATCTTCGCGGACGCCCTCGGTCTGGCGCCGGACTTCTTCGAGGCGCTCACCGGACATTCCATCGACGTGCTCCGCATGAACAACTACGCCCTGCCGGAAGGCACCGTGGACCTGGACGGCGAGCTGATGGGAATGGGCGAGCACACGGACTACGGGATCGTCACCGTGCTGTGGGCCGACCGAGTCCCCGGGCTCCAGGTGCTCGACCGAGACGGCATCTGGCACGACGTGGCGCCCGCGGACGGCGCTCTGCTCGTCAACCTGGGCGATCTCACGGCCCGGCTGACCAACGACCGGTGGATGTCGACGCTGCACCGCGTCAAACCCCCCGTCGTCGACGGGGCGATCCTGCGGCGCCGCTCGGCCGCCTTCTTCCACGACGGGAACCCGGACGCGGTCATCGAGACACTGCCGGCCCTTCTCGACGCGGACCACGGTCTCGCCTACGAACCGGTCACCGTCCGCGAGCACATCAGGGCAAAGCTGAACGGCTCGCGGGAGGGCAAGAAGAACGTGGCCGCGGTCCGCGAGGCCGCCCGCGCGCGGGCGGCCACCCAGTAGACGTCGTCCTCCCCGGAGAGGGAGGCATGGCCTGAATGTGACGCTCCGTGCGTTGCCAACGTAACGATTCGGCAATGCACAGGCCTGTGTATCCGCTATGTTCTTCAACGGAACTCGTCGTCCGTTGCCTTGCCTTCCGTCGCGCGATCCATGTCCTGACACGTCTCAGCGTCAGCCCATGCGTCGGAAGTCTGCTTCGTCGGTGTGGGTGTCGCTCCGTCTCCTGTGAAAGCGGGAAACCATCTTGAGCAACCCCTCCGATCGCGAGCACGAGAGTGATCTCGTCGTCGTGGAACGATCCGAAGCCGCCGACGGCGTAGCCGTGCTGACGCTTCGTCGCCCCGACGGCGAGCCCCTCCCGCAGTGGCAGCCCGGCGCCCACATCGACCTGCTGCTCGACGACGGCCTGGTTCGCACCTACTCGTTGTGCGGCGCACCCGACGACCGGACAGCGTGGCGCATCGGTGTGCTGCGTGTACCGGACGGCCGCGGCGGCTCGGCCTACGTCCACGCCAAGCTGCACGTCGGATCCCGGGTGCGGGTCCGCGGACCGCGCAACAGGTTCGCCCTCCGTCCGGCCCGGCGCTACCTGTTCATCGCGGGCGGCATCGGCATCACCCCGGTCCTTCCGATGCTGGCGGCTGTCGAGGCCGCCGGGGCTCGGTGGCGGCTGCTGTACGGCGGCCGGAGCCTTTCCTCCATGGCCTTTCTCGACGAACTGGCCGGGTACGGCGACGCCGTGGCCGTGCACCCGCAGGACCGGCACGGTCTGCTCGACCTCGACAGCTACCTCGGCACCCCCGCCCCCGACACCCTGATCTACTGCTGCGGCCCCGAGCCGCTGCTCGCCGCGGTCGAGGAGCGGTGCCGGGAATGGCCCGCCGAGGCCCTCCGGGTGGAGCGGTTCCAGGCCAAGGAGCAGGAGCAGGAGGCGAGTTCGGGGAACGCCTTCGAGGTCGTGCTCGACCGCTCCGGGATCACCGTCCAGGTGCCGCCGGAGCGCAGTGTGCTGGACGCGGTGCGAGAGGCCGGCGTGGCCGCGCTCTCCTCCTGCGCCGAAGGCATCTGCGGCACCTGCGAGACCGAAGTCCTCGACGGTGAGCCCGACCACCGCGACTCCGTCCTCAGCGCGGAGGAGCGGGAGTCCAACGAGATCATGATGATCTGCGTCTCCCGCTCGCGCGGGCCCCGGCTGGTCCTCGACCTCTGACCGCCGCGTCACGGCCGCCGACTCGCCCGCACCCGGACCCGGATGCCGCCGCCGACGCGTGGAGGCGCATCGAGACCTTCCTCGACACCCACCTCAAGCACGACGACCAGCACGACAACCCGAAGAAAGTGACGTCATGAGCACGACTCAGGCAGAGCAGGAAAACCAGGCGGAGCAGGAAACCCAGGCCGGGCACGGTGCCGAGGCGGCGCCCGCGCAGAGCGAGGGCTGGTCCGTCGACGACCGCTGCCTCAACTGCAACATCGCCCGTCAGCTCGCCCCCGGCATGATCGGCTTCAAGGAGGGCGGCGAGTACGGCGGTCTGTCGACCGTCGTTCGCCAGCCGGAGACCGAGGCCGATGTCGAGAAGCTGTACCTGGCGGCGCACGCCTGCCCGACCCGGTCCGTCCACCCGCCGGCCGACCGGTGGGACGCCGACTCGGACCCGTACCCGAAACCGCTGGACGAGGACCAGGTCGTCTGGCTCTGCGGTCACGCCTCCCCGCAGACCTACGGCGCCACCTCCTACCTCGTGCGCCGCCCCGACGGCACCGCGATGATGATCGACACCCCGCGCTGGCGGCCCGCGCTCGCCCGCCGGTACGAGGCGAGGGTCGGCAAGGTCACCGACGTCCTCGTCACCCACCTCGACCATGTCGCGCACGCCCGCAAGTACGCCGACGCCTTCGGCGCGCGCCTGTGGATCCACGAGGGCGACCTGCACTCCCTGCCCTCCGCCGACCACATCATCCGCGGCACCGAGCCGGTCGAGATCGGGCCGGGCGTCATCGCCCACCCCTTCCCCGGGCACACCGAGGGCAGCACGCTCTTCATCGCCGACGACAAGTACTGCTTCACCGGCGACGCGTTCTTCTGGTCGAACGGTCAGCAGACCCTCGAAGTCGCCCACAGCGTCGTCTACGACTCGATCAAGACGCTCGCCGAGTCGGTGGCCCGCGGGGCCGAGGAGCTGACCTTCGAGTGGGTGCTGCCGGGCCACGGCGACCTGCACCACCTCCCCGCCGACGAGATGCGCGAACGCATGAGGGGCCTCGGCCGCCGCGCCGCGACGTACCCCGAGGAAGAGATCGACTACGGGGCGGTCCGCTACTGACCCGCTGAACGCGGGCCAACCCCTCACCGGGCTCAGGGGCGACAGCGAGATCCGCCCCTGGGCCCGCCCGGCCCGACCGCGTCCCCCGGCGGTCGGGCCGGGCCATGACCGGACCCACCACCACCCCGAGAACCACGAGGTCGGCAGAGCATTGACTGACACAGCGACCGCACCGACGACCGGACGCCCGGCCCCCTCCGCGAGCCCCTGGGCCGCACTGGCCGCCCTCTCCCTCGGCCTGTTCATGATCGTGGTGGACACCTCGATCGTGTCCGTGGCCGTGCCGACCATGGTCCGCAGTCTCGACACCGGGCTCAACGCGGTGGTCTGGGTCAACAGCGTCTACCTGCTCGCGTACGCCGTCCCCATGCTGCTCACCAGCAGGCTCGGCGACCGCTACGGCCCCAAACGGGTCTTCGTGGCCGGTCTCGCGGTCTTCACCGGCGCGGCCCTCGCCGCCGGGCTGTCCGGCAGCGTGGAGATGCTGATCACCGCCCGTGCGTTCCAGGGTCTGGGCGCGGCCCTGCTCACCCCGCAGACCCTCACCCTCATCACCCATCTGTTCCCGGCCGGTGACCGCGGCAGGGCCATGGGCGTCCTGGGCGGGGTGTCCGGCCTCGCCACCGTCACCGGCCCACTGCTCGGCGGGGTACTGGTGGACGGCCTCGGCTGGGAGTGGATCTTCTTCGTCAACGTCCTGGTCGGCGTCCTCGCCCTGGCCTTGAGCCTGCTGGTCGTGCCTGACCTGCGCCTCGGCCACGCGCGGCGCTTCGACGTGCCGGGCATCCTGCTGTCCGGCGGCGGACTGTTCCTGATCGTGTTCGGTGTGCAGAACGGGAAGACGTACGACTGGGGTCGGCTGCTCGGCCCCCTCACCGTGTTCGAGGTCATCGCCGCCGGTGTGGCGCTGCTGGTGGCCTTCGTGGTCTGGCAGCGCGTCAACCGCGATGAACCGCTGGTCCCGCTGCGCGTCTTCAGCAACCGCGACTTCTGCGCCGCCACCCTGACCACGGCCGCCATCGGCTTCGCCATGACCGGCATGTTCCTGCCGCTGGTCATCTACCCGCAGTCCGCGCTGGGCCTGTCGCCCACCGAGGCCGGCCTGCTGACCGCGCCCATGGCCCTCGTCTCCGCCTCCATGGGCCCGTTCATCGGCCGCCTCTCGGACCGCGTGGGCGGCAAGTACCTTGTCATGTCAGGTCTGTTCGGCATGGCGGGCGGCCTCGGCGTCGTCGCGGTCCAGGCAAGGGCGGACCTCCCGGCCTGGCAGCTGATACCGGGGTTGGTGCTGACGGGCCTCGGCATGGGCTTCGTCCTGGTCCCCGTCAACAGCGTCGCGATGGGCTCCGTACCGGCCGACCTGCGCGGAGCGGCCTCCGGCATCTTCTTCACCGCCCGCCAGCTGGGCGCGGTCCTGGGCAGCGCAGCCATCGGCGTACTGCTGCAGGCCCGTATCTCGGCGAACGTGGCCGCCGAGGCGAACACGGCGGCCGCCCGACTTCCGCTTCCCTACCGGGCGGCCTTTCTGGAAGACATGCGCAAGGCGGCCGAGAGCGGCCCGGCCGGTGGGGGCGAGGCGCACGCGCTGCCGGGACTGCCCGCGCACCTGGCCCGCCAGGCCGGGCCACTCGCCGACCAGGCCCTGCGGAACGGACTCACCCAGGCGTCGAAGGAGACCCTGATCCCCCTGGTCGCGGTTCTCGTCCTCGCCACACTCGCGGCCGTCGCGATGCGGCGCACCCGGGCGGCGCACGGCGAGGTCAAGGGCGTACCGACCCCGGACCGCCCGGGCACGCACCCCCGTCGCTGACTCCGGACAGCGCCCCGCGCCCGAGGGAGACCCCCTTCTTTCCCCGAGGCGGACACGTTCGCGAAAGTATTTCGTAACCGAGGTATTTCCTGTCCTTGTCCCGGTCGTGAATTCCGTGTCAGTGTCCCGGCCAGCAGGCAGGCCGTTCGGCAGCGGGGTTTCCGAAAGCCTTTCGTACCGGCCCCGATCTGCCTTGCTCAACGACGGCATGTGGAAAGAAGAGAGGCACAGCATGCGGAGAATCCCGGTCGACAGACATTCCTCACGCCCGAGAATGCGACGCGTCGTCGCGTCCGCCGTCACGCTCACGGCGGCCATGGGCCTTGCCGCGTGCGGGACTTCGGGGCCGGCCGGATCGTCTGCGAACTCGTCCGCGAAGGGCCTGACGATGTGGGCGCTCAACGACCAGACGATCCTCAAGGAGTCCGTCGACGCCTACAACAAGGACCACCCGGACGAGAAGATCACCCTGCGGCTGTTCGCCAACGACGACTACAAGCAGAAGCTGCGCGTCGCCTTCGGCGCGAACCAGGCCCCGGACATCTTCTTCAGCTGGGGCGGCGGAGCGCTGAACGACTACGTCGAGGCCGGCAAGGTCGACGCGCTGACGCAGACCGAGGCCAACACGGACCGGTTCACTCCGAGCGTGATGCAGAGCGCCACCTTCGGCGGCAAGGTCTACGGCGTGCCCGCCAACGGCCTCGCCCCGGTCGTCCTCTACTACAACAAGAAGGTGCTGGCCGACGCGGGCGTCGAGCCGCCGAAGACGTACGACGACCTGCTGGCGGCCGTGAAGAAGCTGAAGGCGAAGGACGTGGTGCCCCTCTCCCTCGCGGCGAACTCCAAGTGGCCGACCCTGATGTACCTGGAGTACCTGCTCGACCGCGCCGGCGGCTCCGAGGTCTTCACGAAGATCGCCTCCGGTGACGCCTCGGCGTGGAAGGACCCGTCGGTCACCAAGGCCAACCAGTACCTCCAGGACCTGTCGAAGGCCGGCGCCTTCGGCGACAACGCCTCCTCCGTCAGCTACGACCAGGGCGCCTCCACCGCCCTGCTCTACACCGGCAAGGCGGCGATGGAGGTGATGGGCACCTGGGAGTACGCCAACATCGCCAAGGCCGATCCCGACTTCCTGAAGGGCGATCTCGGCTACACGGCCTTCCCGTCGCTGTCCGGCGGCGCCGGCGACCCGAAGAGCATCGTCGGCAACCCCTCCAACTTCCTGTCGCTGAACTCGTCGACCAAGAACAGGTCGGCGGCCCTCACGTACCTGAAGGACTACGTCCTCGACGACTCCCAGGTCGACGCCTACCTCGCCGCCGGCAGCGTGCCACCGGTCAAGGGCCTGGAGTCGACGCTGGCGGCGGTGAAGTCGTCGTCCGACAAGGCGTGGCTCACCTTCGTCTACAACCTGGTGGAGGACGCGCCGGGCTTCCAGCTCTCCTGGGACCAGGCCCTGCCGTCCGACAGGGCCGACCCGTTGCTGACCAACACGGACAAGTCGTTCCTGCGCCAGATCTCGCCCGCCGAGTTCGGTACGAACATGAGCAAGGCGGCCTCGTGACGGTCACCGCCGCCCCAGCGCGCCGAAGAGGAGGCGCCGGCCTCCTCATGGCCGCCCCGGCACTCCTTCTCTTCGGCCTGTTCGGGCTCGTCCCCCTCGTCGGGGTCATGGCGCTCAGCCTCGCCCGCTGGGACGGCCTCGGGTCCATCGGCTGGGCGGGCCTCGCCAACTGGAGCGGTGTCCTGACCGACGGCGCGACCTGGCAGGCGCTGGGGCTCACCGTCAAGGTGATGGCGGTGAGCTGGCTGGTCCAGACGCCGATCGCCCTGGCCCTCGGTGTCTTCCAGGCGCCGAGGGGGCGGGCGAGGGCGCTGTTCGCCGTGCTGTTCTTCCTGCCGTTGCTGCTGTCGGCCGTGGCGATCGGCCTGACCTGGCAGGCGCTGCTCGACCCCTCCTTCGGCATCGGAGCCACCCCCGGGCTGCACTGGCTGGCCAAGCCGCTGCTCGGCTCGCCGGACCTGGCCCTCTACACGGTGATCTTCGTGATCGCCTGGCAGTTCGTGCCGTTCCACGCCCTGCTCTACCAGGCCGGGATACGGCAGATCCCCACCGCCCTGTACGAGGCGGCCGCCCTCGACGGCGCCGGACCGATGGCCCGCTTCCTGCACATCACCCTGCCGCAGCTGAAGTACACGATGGTCACCTCCAGCACCCTCATGCTCGTCGGCTCGCTCACCTACTTCGACCTGATCTTCGTGCTGTCCGGCGGCACCGGCGGCCCCGGTACCGCCACCCGCGTCCTTCCCCTCGCCATGTACATCACCGGATTCCAGGCCCACGACATGGGCCGGGCCAGCGCCGTCGCCACCCTCCTGGTGGTCTTCGGCCTCGGCCTGTCGCTGCTGACCACCCGCCTGTCCGGCTTCACCCGGATGGACAGCCGGCAGGAGGGCATGTGAGCACCACCGTGACCAAGGCCGACGACCCTCGTACGGGCACCGGCCGTGACCGTGCGCCCGGGCGACCGACAGCACCGTCGCGCCCCGGTCCCACCCGCCGCATCACGGCCGTCGGCGCGGTACGCCGTGCCCTGACCGGCGGCACCGCCCTCCTGTGGACCGCGATCGTCGTCGTACCCGTGTACTGGCTGGTGGTGACCAGCCTGCGCAGCCGCGGCGACTTCACCGCCGACAGCCCACTGGCCCTGCCCGGCCACCCGACGCTCGACAACTACCGGACCGTCCTGGCCGGTGACTTCACGACCTACCTGCTCAACAGCGTGATCGTGACCGTCGCGGCAGTCGCCCTGACCGTCGCCTTCGCCCTCATGGCCGCCTTCGCGATCGTCCGCGGCGCCGGAAGCCGCCTCTCCCGCGTGTCCTTCCGGCTCTACCTGCTGGGCCTGGCGATCCCGCTCCAAGCGGTGATCATCCCGGTCTACCTGCTGATCATCAGGATGCAGCTGTACGACAGCCTGCTCGCGATCGTCCTGCCCTCGGCGGCGTTCGCGCTGCCGATCACCGTGATGATCCTGGTGAGCTTCCTGCGCGACGTCCCCCGCTCGCTGTTCGAGGCGATGATCGTCGACGGCGCCGGCGACTGGCGCATGCTCTTCTCGCTCGCGGCACCGCTGGCCCGACCGGCGCTGATGACGGTCGCCGTCTACGACGGACTGCAGGTCTGGAACGGCTTCCTTTTCCCGCTCATCCTCACCCAGAGCGGCGACAAGGCCGTACTGCCACTGGCGCTGACCCTCTACCGGGGCCAGTTCGGCATCGACGTACCGGCCACGATGGCCGCGGTCGTGCTCTCCACTCTCCCGATGCTCGCGCTGTTCATCCTCGCGCGGCGCCAGCTCGTCGCCGGTCTCACCGCCGGTTTCTCCAAGTAACCCACTTCAGCAAGCAGTTCGCTCCGAGCAGTGGCCGGGCACCGCGCCCGGCCCCGTCGGCGTGCCCGCGCACACCCCGCGCGCCCCCTCGCGAGCACCTCCGCAATCCCCGAGGAGTCGTGAATGACGACCACCATGCCGGACCACGGCGGCATCCCCCAGCAGGAGGACGACCGGCCCTGGACCGACCCCACCCTGCCGACCCCCGACCGGGTCGAAGCCCTCCTCGCCGGCCTCACCCTCCCGGAGAAGGTCGCGCAGCTCAGCAGCGCCTGGGAGGACGTCGAACCGGCCGGCCCGGAAGTGGCGCCGGGCACCAGCATCTTCGACCGGGTCGGCGACCTCGCCGAGACCGCCCGGCACGGCCTGGGCCAGCTCACCCGCCCCTACGGCACCCTGCCCCGGCCCGCCCTGGAGCACTCCCGGGCCCTGGCCGAGCGCCAGCGGCAGATCGTCCGGCAGAGCAGGCTCGGCATCCCGGCCATGGCGCACGACGAGTGCCTGACCGGCTTCACCGCCTACGGCGCGACGATCTACCCCACCTCGCTCGGCATGGCGGCCACCTTCGACCCGGAGCTGATCCGTCGGGTCGGTGCGGCCATCGGCGCCGACATGGCCGAGGCCGGCGTCCACCAGGGACTCGCCCCGGTCGTCGACGTGATCCGCGACTACCGCTGGGGCCGCTGCGAGGAGACCTACGGCGAGGACCCGTACCTGGTCGGGGAGATGGGGGAGGCGTACGTCACCGGGCTGCAGAGCGCCGGCGTGTACGCCACCCTCAAGCACTTCGCCGGGTACTCCGCCTCCATGGGCGGCCGCAACCACGCCCCCGTGCATGCCGGCCGCCGCGAACTCCTCGACGTGATCCTGCCGCCCTTCGAGCGGCTCGTCGCCGCGGGTGTGCGCTCGGTGATGAACTCGTACGCCGAGATCGACGGCGAGGCGCCCGCCGCCAGCCGATGGCTGCTGACCGAAGTCCTGCGCGAGCAGTGGGGTTTCGAGGGCACCGTCGTCTCCGACTACTGGTCCCTGCCCTTCCTGGTGAGCGCCCACCGGGTCGCCGCCGACCTGCCCGGCGCGGGGGCACTCGCCCTGAGCGCCGGCCTGGACGTCGAACTGCCCGACCAGCGCGGCTTCGGTGACGCCCTCGTCCACGCCGTGCAACAGGGGCTGGTGGAAGAGGAGTCGGTCGACCGTGCCGTGCGCCGGGTGCTGCGGCAGAAGGTCGAGCTCGGGCTCCTGGACCCGGACTGGGACCCGCGGCCGCCCGCCCTCGTCGCGGGCGAACTCGACCTGGACAAGCCGGCGAGCCGCGAGCTGGCCCACGCCGTGGCGCAGTCGAGCGCCGTCCTGTTGTCGAACGACGGCACCCTGCCCCTTGCGACCACCGGCCGGATCGCGCTGATCGGCCCCTGCGCCGACGACGTACGCACCATGTTCGGCTGCTACAGCTTCCCCAACCACGTCCTGGCCGAGCGCGACGACCTCGGCAACGGCGTCGAGGCGATCTCCCTTCGCGGCGCGCTGATCGAGGAACTGCCCGCGGTCCACTGGGAGTTCGCCGAGGGATGCCCGATCCGCGACGTGGACCGCTCCGGCATCCCGGCCGCGGTGGCGGCCTGCACCGCCGCCGATCTCACGATCCTGGTCGTCGGCGACAAGGCGGGCATGTTCGGCATCGGCACCTCGGGCGAGGGCTGCGACGTGGAGGACCTGCGCCTTCCTGGCGTCCAGGAGGAGCTGATCGAGGCGGTGTCGGCGACCGGGAAGCCCGTCGTACTGGTCGTCAACAGCGGTCGGCCCTATGCCGTGGGCCGGTTCGCGTCCGCCGTCGCGGCCATGGTGCAGGTCTTTCTGCCGGGGGAGGAGGGCGGCCGCGCGGTGGCCCGACTCCTCTCCGGGCGGGCCAACTTCAGCGGCAAGCTTCCGGTGCAGATCCCCACCTCGCCGGGCGGGCAGCCGTACACCTACCTCCACCCGCCGCTCGGCGACCGACAGAGCTTTCTGTCCAACCTCGACCCCACGCCCGCGTTCCCGTTCGGGCACGGGCTGTCGTACACCGACTTCGAGATCGACGCGCTCGCCGTCGACCGCGAAGCGGTGCCGACGGACGGGGAGTTCACGGTCAGCGCGCGGGTGCGGAACACGGGGAGCGTCCCGGGCGCGGAGACCGTCCAGCTGTACGCCGTCGACCCGGTCGCGCAGGTGACCCGGCCGGTGCGCTTCCTGCTCGGCTTCGCCAAGGTGGCGCTCGCCCCCGGCGAGCGGGCGACGGTCCGCTTCCATGTCCACACCGACCGCCTGGCCTTCACCGGTCTGGACGGCCGCCGAGTCGTCGAACCCGGCGAGATCCTGCTCCACGCGGGCTCCTCCAGCCTGGACACGCCCGTACGGGACGCCGTCCGGCTGGTCGGCGAGGAGCGGGACGCGACGGTCCTACGGCACCACGGCGTGCCCGTGACCGTCGAGCGGGAGTGAGCCGCGGGAGACGGGCATGAGAAGGGCGGCGCCACCGGTGGATCCGGTGGCGCCGCCCTGCTGTCCGCCCTGGTCAGGAGCTAGCTTCGGCTCCACCGCTGGGTCGCGTTGCTCAGGCCGGTCCACAGCTGGACCTTCGAACCGTTGGCCGTGCCCCAGCCGGTCACATCGATGACCAGGCCGTTGGAGCGGTTGACGATGGTGCCGTCGACCCGGAAGGACCACTGCTGGCTGGTCTCTCCGTTGCAAACCCACAGGATCAACTTGGTGCCCGCGGTGGTGCCGTCCCCGTCGGCGGCCAGACACTTGCCGGAGACCCGCAGTTCGCCGGCCGTGGTCCGGGTGACGGTCTGGTTGGCGTTGCCCGAGCAGTCGTAGATCTGGACCTGGACGCCCGTCTGGCCGTTCGGGACGTCGAGGCAGCGCCCGGAGTACGCGCCCTTCAGAGTGAAGGTCGAGGCCGTGGGGAGCGGGTCCTGGACCAGCTGCCAGTCCTGCGAGCCGTCGGTGGTCGAGGCCGCCACGGTGACGGATCCGCCCGCGGTCGAACCGGTCATGTAGAGGCCGGTGTTGAGGACCGAGCGGAGCTTGTAGTAGCCGCTGGTCGAGGAGACCAGGGTCCACTGTTTGTCGGTGGCTCCGTCGTCGACCCACTGGGCCAGCTTCTGCCCGGCCGTGGCGCTGCCGGTCCAGATGGCGACTGCGCGGCCCCCGGCCTTGTTGAGCAGCGTCACGTTGGCGCCCTTGGCGGTCAGGTGCCAACGCTGGGTGTCGGCCGCGGAGTCCGCGCCCAGGACGAGATCGGGGGTG
This sequence comes from Streptomyces sp. NPDC002623, assembly GCF_053592635.1. Lineage (NCBI taxonomy): Bacteria > Bacillati > Actinomycetota > Actinomycetes > Kitasatosporales > Streptomycetaceae > Streptomyces > Streptomyces sp. NPDC002623. Next base: position 21,268 of record NZ_JBSFWB010000056.1, read on the forward strand.
TTCCCGGTGAGGTTCGCGTCCTGCGTCTTGCCGGACGCGGTCGAGAGGACCTGGCCGGTCAGCCGGTTGACCAGGCGGTTGTAGCCGCCGTCGGACTGCCCGAGGTCGACCTCGGCGTACTTCACGGGGCCGACGCTGCCACCGCTCCAGGACGCCTGGAGGATGAGGACGCGTCCCGTGCCGTCGACGTACTGGAGGCCGCGGCTGTACCCGGACGCGATCGACGTCTGGTACTGCTTCCATGTGCCGGTGCTCAGACCGGACTCGTTCACCCAGACGCTGCCGCTGCCGGCGGCGTTGTAGACGATCCGGCCGTCCGGCATCGGCAGGAGGACCGGGCTGCCGCCGGTGGACAGCGTGCTCCCGCCCGAGGGCACGGGCAGCGCGGTGATCGCGGCGTCCGTGGCCGAGAAGAACTTCGTCGGGTCGTCGGAGATCCGGTAGCGGACGTTGGTGCCGCCGCCCCAGTACTCGTACGTCAGAAGCCACTTGCCGTCGGTCGTCGGGGCGATGGTGGTCATGCCCGGGCGGCCGCCGCCGATCTCCGTCTTGCCGCCGCCCATGTTCACCGTCGAGCCCGGGACGTCCACGACCGGGCTGCTCCAGGACGTGCCGCTGCTGCCGTCCCAGGTCCGGTGCAGGAGGACCTGACCGCCGGAGTCCGTGGCCGTGGCGTTGGCCGGGTCGAGGGTCGGGGCGCCGGTGGTGGTGTCGTAGCCGGTGTAGTCGCCCTCGTCGGAGTAGTAGGCGATCAGCTTGCCGTTGTGGGCGAGCAGGTGGGGTTCCCACACGGGGTCGACCTGGGCGGCGGTGTTGGCGGCCGAGACACGGCCGACGCTGCCCGCGCTGCCGCCCTGCCAGCCGCCGGCCGCGATGATGTTCTTGAAGCTCCAGGTCGCACCGCTGTCCGTACTGGCGTACAGGGCGAGCGCCACGTCCTTGCGGTCGCCGTCGGCGGACGGCGTCCAACTGGAGTCGGCGGCCTTCTGCTCCTGGTAGTAGTAGTCGTCGCCCGAGACGATGTCGGCGAGCAGCAGCGTGCCGGCGCTCAGCGAGCCGACGTCCTGCGGGAGGACGTAGAGATACGGGTTGGTCCAGTTGCTCGTGTACTTGGCGTACTGGGAGTCGCCGGACATATAGGCGGGGGCCTTGACGTCGGTGAGCTTCGACCAGGTCGTGCCGTCGTCGTCGCTCTTGTAGACCGGCATCGTCTGGCCCACCGGAGCGCTCTCGCTGTCCTCGAACGTGGCCACGATCCGGCCGTCCGGCAGCTGGGCCGACTTCGGGTAGAGCACGCAGGGACTCTTGTTGCACGCGGCGGTGTTGGTCGCCGTATACAGATTCGCGGTACTCGGCTGATATGCCGACGCGTTTGTCGCGGAGGCGACGGCGAATGCCGCGCCCATGCCGAAGGCCGTCGCCGAAGCGAAAGCCTTTCGCGCCCAGGATCTTCTCAACGGCGTTCCTTCGAAATGGAGGTGCGGGGAGGAAGCCAGTATTCGCAGGCGACACCGCACTGTCACCGCCACGTTGCGAAAGGATTTCGTGCGGCGGCGGGTTACGGAGTATTGACTCGGCGGCATACGGACGTCGAAGTCCGCAGGACGAGTTCCGTCGCCAGCTCGATGCGCGGCGACGCGGGCGGCCGGCCCTGGGCCAGATCCATCAGCACCCGGGTCGCCTCGCGCCCCAGCTCCTCGAACGGCTGGCGCACCGCGCTCAGCGGCGGGCAGGCCATCGCCGCGACCAGCGTGTCGTCGAACGACATGACCGACAGATCGTCCGGCACGGCCAGCCCCTGCTGACGGGCCGCCTCCAGCACACCGAGGGCCTGCGCGTCGCTGGCCGCGAACACGGCCGTGGGCGGGTCGTCCGCTCGCAGGATCTGCAGGCTCGCCGCGAGCGCCTCGGTGTAGTCGAAGTCCGTCGAGCGGACGAGCGCGGGGTCGTAGCCGATCCCCGCTTCCTCCAGCGCGGCCCGGTAACCGTGCACGCGCGCCGCCCCGGCCAGGGAGTGCGACCGGCCCGCGACCATGCCGATCCGGGTGTGCCCCAGTTCCAGCAGATGCTGGACGGCGTCCCGGGCCCCGCTCCAGTTCGTCACGCCGATGCTCGGGATGTCCTCGGACGGAGCGCTGAGCGGGTCGATCAGCACCACGGGCAGCCGCTGCTCGACGATCCGCCGCTGGTCGTCCTCGGCCAGCATCGAGATCACGATCACGATCCCCGCCGCGCCGAGCGCCACGCACTCCTCCAGCCACCCGGAGATCGACCGCCGGCTCGTCGTCCCGGTGACCACGTCGATGCCGAGCTCGCCGGCCGCGTCCACGATGCCCCGGGCGACCTCCAGCGTGTACGGACCGGACAGATCGCGGAAGACGACGATGATCTGCCGGGGCGTCGCGGGATCCCGTTCCCACGGGCGGACGTACCTGTACCGCGCCAGCAGTTCCTCGACCCGGTCCCGGGTCGCCGCGCCCACGTCCCGGCGCCGGTGCACCACCTTGGACACGGTGCTGAGCGAGACCCCCGCCTCGGCGGCGATGTTCGTCAGCAGACCGTGCTGCGCCTCCTGCCGTCCCTTGCCTCGACCTGTCACCCGATGCCCGTTCCGCTCGCCGGGCACCGATGCGCCGGACCGCACCGCGTACCTGGTCAGAGACTCGCCGCAAGGTAACGGGACCCGACACGGGGAGGCAAGACCGGAGCGCTCTGTTCAGTTGCCGCACAGGGCCTTGGCACCGGTGGGCCGTGCTGTCCTCCGCCCGGTCGGAGTCGAGGGCGACCGCCCGCGAGAGGGCATTGCGGCAGGCCAGGACGGCGGGATGTCCGCTGCGGCCGCGGCGTACGACGGTGAAGACGCGGCGTGCGCGCTGCCCGCGGGGAAGCTGCCGCAGCGGGACGGTCGGGTGCTTGCCGCTCCAGACGAGGTCGGGCAGGAAGGCGGCGGGCTCCATCACCCAGGGGCGGTCCGCGAGCGCGCCCACGCGGCGACCGAGTACGTCGGCCTCGCCTCGCTGGACCGCCTGACCGACATCCTCACCCGCACGATCGCCGACTTCTGCTCCTGAGCCCTCGGCCGGACCCGAGTGGGGGCCGGGGCGCTCGTGGCGCCCCGGCTCTCGGGACGGTCGGTCAGGACGCGGTCAGCTCGCCGCGGACCGTGCGGGCGGCGGCGACGAGGTTCTCCAGCGAGGTGCGGGTCTCGGGCCAGGCGCGGGTCTTCAGGCCGCAGTCGGGGTTGACCCACAGCCGTTCGGCGGGGATGGCCTCGAGGCCGGTGCGCAGCAGTTCGGCCGCCTCCTGCACGCTCGGGACGCGCGGGGAGTGGATGTCGTAGACGCCGGGGCCGGCCTCGCGGGGGTAGCCGTGGGCGGCGAGTTCGCGGGCGACCTGCATGTGGGAACGGGCGGCCTCCAGGCTGATGACGTCGGCGTCGAGGTCGTCGATGGCCTGGACGACGTCGCCGAACTCGGCGTAGCACATATGGGTGTGGATCTGGGTGTCCGGACGGACGCCGCTCGTCGTCAGCCGGAACGCCTCCGTCGCCCACGCGAGGTAGGCGGGGTGGTCGGAGGCGCGCAGCGGCAGCGTCTCGCGCAGGGCGGGCTCGTCGACCTGGATGACCGAAGTGCCCGCCGTCTCAAGGTCGTTCACCTCGTCGCGCAGGGCGAGGGCGACCTGGCGGGCGGTGTCGCCGAGGGGCTGGTCGTCGCGGACGAAGGACCAGGCGAGCATGGTGACCGGGCCGGTGAGCATGCCCTTGACCGGGCGTGGGGTGAGGGACTGGGCGTAGGTCGTCCAGCGCACGGTCATCGGCTCGGGGCGGGAGACGTCGCCCGCCAGGATCGGCGGGCGGACGTAGCGGGTGCCGTAGGACTGCACCCAGCCGTGCTGGGTGGCGAGGTAGCCGGTGAGCTGCTCGGCGAAGTACTGGACCATGTCGTTGCGTTCGGCCTCGCCGTGCACCAGGACGTCCAGGCCGGTCTTCTCCTGGAAGGCGATCACCTCCTGGATCTCGGCCCTGATCCGCTCCTCGTAGCCGGCCGTGTCGATCCGGCCGGCCCGCAGGTCCGCGCGGGCGGTGCGCAGTTCGCCGGTCTGCGGGAAGGAGCCGATGGTGGTGGTCGGCAGGAGCGGCAGGCCGAGGTGGGTGCGCTGGGCCGCGGCCCGTTCGGCGTAGGGCTGGGAGCGGCGGGCGTCAGCATCGGTGACGGCCTCGGCGCGGGCCCGGACGGCAGGGTCGTGGGTGACGGGGGAGTTCACGCGGGAGGCCAGATCGGACCGGTTCGCGGTCAGTTCCGCCGAGATGGAACCGGTGCCGTGGGTCAGCCCCTTGGCGAGGGTGACGATCTCGGCGGTCTTCTGCTTCGCGAAGGCGAGCCAGCGCAGGATCTGCGGGTCGACGTCCCGTTCGGCGGCCGTGTCGAGGGGGACGTGCAGCAGGGAGCAGGAGGCGGCCACGTCGACCCGGTCGGCCAGGCCGAGCAGGGTGCCGAGCAGGGCGAGGGATTTCGACAGGTCGTTGATCCAGATGTTGCGGCCGTTGACGACACCGGCGATCAGACGCTTGCCGGGCAGCCCGCCCACGGCTGCCAGCGCGTCGAGGTTGGCTGCGGCGGTGTCGGTGAAGTCCAGGGCGAGCCCTTCGACGGGAGCCTTGGCCAGGACGGGCAGGGCCTCGCCCAGCCGGTCGAAGTAGGAGGCGATCAGCAGCTTGGGCCGGTCGGTGAGGGCCCCGAGGTCGCGGCAGGCGCGGGCGGCGGCGTTGAGCTCGGCCGGGGTGCGGTCCTGGACGAGGGCGGGCTCGTCGAGTTGCACCCATTCCGCGCCCGCCGCCCGCAGGTCGGCGAGGACCTCGGCGTACACCGGGAGCAGACGGTCCAGCAGGGTCAGCGGGTCGAAGTCCGCCGCCACGCCGGGGGCAGGCTTGGCCAGCAGCAGATAGGTGACCGGGCCGACCAGGACGGGACGGGCGGTGAGCCCGAGGGCAAGGGCTTCGCCCAGCTCGGCGACCTGCTTGGTGGAGTCGGTCGTGAAGACCGTGTCCGGGCCCAACTCGGGGACGAGGTAGTGGTAGTTGGTGTCGAACCACTTGGTCATCTCCAGCGGCGCGACGTCCTGGGTACCGCGCGCCATGGCGAAGTAGCCGTCCAGGGCGTCCGCATCGACGGCCGCCCGGTGGCGGTCGGGGATCGCGCCGACCATGACGGTGGTGTCCAGGACGTGGTCGTAGTACGAGAAGTCGCCGGTGGGCGCCTCGTGGATGCCGGCCTCGGCGATCTGCCGCCAGTTGTCGGCACGCAGTTCGGCGGCGGCGGTCCGGAGGGCGTCGGCGGTGACGCGGCCCTTCCAGTAGCCCTCGATGGCTTTCTTCAGTTCCCGGTTCGGGCCCTGGCGGGGGTAGCCGTACACGGTGGCCCGTGCTGCCGCGGCTGCGGGCTTGGTGGTCACGGAGATCTCCTTCGCGAGATGAATCCCTGAGATCCCGGGGACGGGACGCGAGCGCGAAGGGGTGACGAACCGGACGGAGACCGACTGCGCAAGGTACGGCGCGGTCGTCCGCCTGGTAGGTACGCCGACCCGCCCACGAGGTCACCGGGATGTCCGCACACGAGTGGTTCGGGTGCGGGCAGTTGGCAGGTCTTCGGACTCGCGGGCACGTCTGTGTCGTACGAAGTCGTACGAGACACCTACTGGCCGTCGCTTCCCAGGCCCTGCGTGGACCCAGTGCGTATGACGGCGGTCGTTCCCGCTCACCGCTGCGGGGCAGTCCCGGATTCCCACCGGGTTCCCTCTTGCGACGCATCCCGCCTGGCGGACGGGGCGAACCAGCTGCACCAGCCACCGTACGGCGACCGTCAGGGATGCGGCCCGTGGTGTCCGGCATTCGGATGGTGGCGTGGGCCACATGGCGGACGCGTGTGGAACGGATCGGGGGAGGGAAACGCGCCCCCGCGTCTCCCTCCGCCCGGGTTGCCCGGCCCTGGTCGTACGGCCGACAGCAGTGAAGAACCGGGGCGACTCGCGGGCCGGAGCGGGGGCCGGGGCCGGGGGCGCGGACGCGTCGGCGTCACGCCTCCTGCGGGCTCGCCGCCAGGCGGACGGCGGCGTCGACCCGCGTGTCCAGCACCGGCGACGCGTCGGGCCAGCCTACGTACCGCACGCACAGCTCCTGGCGACCCGTCTCCACCGACACCACGCCCGGCGGCAGATCCAGTCGGCGTATCTCCCGGCGGTGCAGTCGGGTCGGCGGCCGCTCCTCGGTGAGGCGGACCAGGATCGCCGTGTACCAGCTGTTTCCGCCCTCGAGGCCGTCGTCGACGATGGAGCAGGCGATGCCCACCTCGACGCCGTCCCGGTGCACCACGGCCAGCACTTCGCCGCGGAAGAGCGGGCTCGCGGGGAGCTTCCACTGCTCCCCGTCGGTGGTGAGCGCGGCCAAGTCTGTTTCGCAACGCCCTCCGTTGCGGCCCGCCCAGGCGGTCAGCATCGCGCGGCTGCGCGCCTGCCGCTCCGCGTCACGCCGTACCTCGGCCAATGTCATGGCGGAGATCGCGACCCCGAGCACGACCGTGAAAGCCACCACGAGCAGGATCACCTGCCACGGGAATCCCCAGATGAGCCCGCCGACGAGGAGGAGCGCCGACCCGCCTCCTGCGATGGCCACACCCATGATGAGAGCTTCCCGCTCATCGTCCAAAAGGGGCATGTACCTCAGTAGACCACCGCTTGCCGCCAATTGCCCCACCCGGTCAGTAAAGTGGCCGTGACTCAGAGGTAGTTGACGAGTCGTCAGCTCGCGGAATCCGGAGAGACCGGCGGATCCTCGGCAACTCCGCCCGCCGCCGGTGGCGACGGCCGTCTGGGCATCGGCTGTCTCCGGGGGCATCGGGTGCGCGGCGGCGGTCGGGCTCTCAGTGGGTTCCGGGCTGGATGAGCTTGTAGAAGAGGCGGGCGCCGGCCCGTCGGGCGGACTGGCGCAGCCGCACGGGGAGCGGCCGGGCCGGCGCCGGCCCGGCCGGCTTCGTGGCCAGGCGGGGGAAGAGAGCTTCGGCGTTGGTGCGGTTGACGGCTGTCAGCGTGTGGGGGTCCACGCCGCTGTCCAGTCCGTTGGCGAAGTACTGGGAGGCAGGGGTGGGGGCGAAGGGCCAGTCGCTGCCGAACAGGACGTGTCCGGGGCGGGTGAAGGCGAGCAGGGTGGGCAGGGCGGCGGGGCTGGCGGAGAGAGCGGTGTCGTAGTAGAAGTCGCGCAGGTCGTCCAGGGTGTCGAGGGGGCTGCGTCCGGTGTCGGCGGCGATGGCGACGGCCATGCGGTGCGAGGCGTAAGGGACGAAGCCGCCGGCGTGGCTGAGGACGAAGCGGATGTTCGGGTGGCGGCGCGGGATGCCGTTGCGGACCAGGAGGTAGGCGGCGCGGGTGGTGTCGAGGAGGAAGTCGGCGGCGAACGGGGGGATTCCGTCGACGGCGGGTGCGGGGAGTTCGGCGGGGTGGACGAAGACGACGGCGCCGTGCTCGTCGAGCACGCGCCACAGTGAGTCCTGGCCCTCGGCGCCCAGGTAGGCGCCCTGGTTGTTGGCGAGCAGGGTGACCCCGTCCGCCCCGAGCCGGGCGAGGGCCCGCTCCGCCTCCTGCGCCGACGCGTCGATGTCGGGCATGGGCAGTGTGGCGAACCACCCGAAGCGGTCGGGGTGTTCGGCGGCGACGGACGCCGAGTGGTCGTTGAGTCGTTGGGCCAGGTCGGCGGCCTCGCCGGGGTGGGTGAGGAAGCCGGTGCCCGGGGTGGAGACGGAGAGGATCGCCGTCTCGGCCCGCAGCAGGTCCATCAGCTCCAGGGCGGCCTCGGGGCTCCAGTCGGGCAGGGCGCGGCCGCCCGCCTCGGCGATGCCTGCTTTGGCGAGGGCGTCGCGGTAGAAGGACGGGATGACGTGCTGATGGACGTCGATCCGGCGGGGTGCGGTGGTCATGAGGAGGTCTCTCGGCTTTCTGGGGTGAGCAGGTCGAGGCGACGTCGATCCAGTCTTTCCGGCCGCAGGCCACGCCGCGTGCCGACGGGCTCGACGAGTGGCCTCGGATGCGGGTGTGGATGCGGCGCACCCGCGCCGACTCTTGACCGTCTCCGCCGGCCGGATTAGCGTAGCGAACATTCCAATTGTAGTAAACGCTACAACAATGAGCCGATGGAAGACAGCGAGGTGGCCTGGTGAGCCATGTCAGCGCCAAGGAAAGAGCCAAGGAAAGAGCCGAGGTCGGAGCTGAGGTCGGAGCCGCGGACTGCGGCGGGGGCACTGCGTACGACGTGGCGGTGATCGGGTACGGGCCCACCGGCGTGACCGCGGCGAACCTGCTGGGAGCGCTGGGACTGAGGGTGCTCGTGCTGGAGCGCGACGCGGAGATCTACTCCCGGGCGCGGGCCATCTCCACCGACGAGGAGGTCATCCGGATCTGGCAGCGGATCGGGCTGGCGGACCGGCTTAAGGAGGACATGCTGGCCGAGCGGCCGCTGGACTTCGTCGACGCGCGCGGCCGCACCTTCCTCAGCGCCTGCCCCTCGCCGCGCGGACACGGCCACCCGCCGCAGATGTTCCTCTACCAGCCCGCGCTGGAGCAGGTCCTGCGCGACGGCGTCGACCGCTATCCCGGCGTCGAGATCCTGCTGCGGCACGAGTGCCTGCGGCTGCGCCAGGACGCCGACGGGGTGGAGCTGACGGTGGTCGGGACCGCCGACGACTCCGTACGGCGGGTGCGCGCGAAGTACGTGATCGCGGCCGACGGCGGCTCGAGTCTCACCCGCGCCCAGCTGAACGTGGGCTACGAGGGACGGACGTACGAGGACCGCTGGGTGGTCGTCGACACCGAGATGCTCAAGCCCTGGCCGGACCACGACCGGCTGCGCTTCCGCTGCGACCCCGCCCGCCCCGCGGTCGACTGCCCGACCCCCCTCGGCCACCACCGCTGGGAGTTCCCGATCCTGCCCGGCGACGACGAGGAGCACCTGACCACCGACGACGCGATCCATGCCATGGTGGCCAGGTACGGGATCGGCCGGGACCAGATCAAGATCCTGCGGGCCACCGTCTACAGCCACCACGTCCGCTTCGCCGCCCGCTTCCGCGTCGGCAGGGTCTTCCTCGCGGGCGACGCGGCCCACGCCATGCCGCCGTGGATCGGTCAGGGCATGGCCGCCGGGGTGCGGGACACGGCCAACCTCTGCTGGAAGCTCGCCGCCGTGCTGCGCGGCGAACTGCCCGAGACCGCGTCCTCGACTCCTACGAGGCCGAACGCAAGCCGCACGTCAAGGAGATCACCCGGCGGGCCGTGTTCACGGGGAAGATCATCACCGAACGGCGGCTGCCCCTCGCCCGTGCCCGGGACACCGTGCTGCACGCCGTCCGCCGCATGTCCGCCGTCAGCGGCCGGCTGGTGGACGCGCACTGGATACCGGTCGCCCGCTACGCCGAGGGATTTCTGGCCCGCCCGCGCACGAAGGCCTCCGGACGCCAGATCCCCCAGCCCTGGGTCACCGGCCCCGACGGCGGGCGGGTACGGCTGGACGATGTGCTCGGCGGTCGCTGGCTGCTCCTGCACGGAGGCCTGCCCGCCGCGCAGTCCCCGTGGGACCGCTGCGGCACCCCCTCGCTGACCGTCCTGCCCGCAGGCTCCCGCCCGGCCGAGGGCGCGATCGTCGACAGCGACGGCGTGCTGCTCGCCTGGATGACACAGCACCGCGTGGCCACGCTCGCCCTGCGCCCGGACGCCTATGTCTACGCCGCCGCTCCCCAGGGCGCCCCACTCCCGCCGCCCCCGGCCGGTTTCGCACCGGCATCGCAAGCCATCGCCTCGACCGTGAGCTGAGGAACGCCATGACCACGCACACCGCACCGCCGCCCATGCAGGAGTCCCTGCTCGACGTCGCGGGCAAGAAGATCTTCGTCGCGGAGACCGGTGGGACCGGTGACCCGACCGGTGACGGCCTGCCCGTCCTGCTGCTGCACGGCGGCGGCCCCGGCGCCTCCGGCGTCTCCAACTACTTCCGCAACATCGCCGAGCTGGCCAAGGCCCATCGGGTCATCGTCCCCGACCTGCCCGGCTACGGTCGCAGCACCAAGGGCATGGACGGCGCCGACCCCTTCGGGTACCTCGCCGACCTCATCCGCGGCCTGCTCGACGAACTCGGCCTGGAGAAGGCCCACTTGGTCGGCAACTCCTACGGCGGCGCCTGCGCCCTGCGCCTCGCCCTGGACACCCCCGACCGGGTCGGGCGGATGGTTCTCATGGGCCCCGGCGGCATCGGCACCACCCGCGCACTGCCCACCCCCGGCCTCAACAGCCTGCTCAACTACTACTCCGGGGACGGGCCTTCGCGCCTCAAACTGGAGAAGTTCATCCGCAACCACCTCGTCTTCAACGCCGCCGACGTGCCCGACGCCGTCATCGACGCGCGCTATGCGGCCAGCATCGATCCCGAGGTGATCGCGGCTCCGCCGCTGCGCCGCCCCTCCGGCCCGAACGCGCTGCGCACGCTGTGGAAGATGGACTTCACCCGCGACGACCGGCTGTCCCGGCTGCCCGTGCCGACGCTGGTGCTGTGGGGCGCGGCGGACAAGGTCAACCGTCCGTCCGGCGGCCGCATGCTGGCCGACCGTATGCCCGACTGCGATCTCTACGAGGTCGCCAACACCGGGCACTGGGTGCAGTTCGAGCGCGCCGAGCTGTTCAACCGGCTGTGCGCCGCCTTCCTGGCAGGCCGCCGATGAACGCTGCCCCGGGAGCATCCGTCTTCGGCGCAGTCCACCTGGGTTACACGGTCATCGAGAGCAACCGTTTCGCCGACTGGCGTCGCTTCGGCACCGACGCCATCGGCATGCATCGCGACGACCTCGACACGGACGTCATGCGGTTCCGCCTCGACGATCAGGAATGCCGCTTCCTGCTGCGGCGCGGACCGGCCGAGGACGTCGTCGCCCTCGGCTGGCACATCGACGACCACACCACCTTCGAACGCATAGAGCACCGCATACGCGCCCACGGCGTGCCGCTCGTCGAAGGCACCGAGGAGGAGGCGGAGCTGCGCGGCGTCGAACGCCTGCTGCGCTTTCCCGGCCCCAAGGGCATCACCCAGGAGATCTACACCACGCCCGTCACCTCGTCCGAACCGCTGCGCATGCTCGCGTCCGGCTGGGTCACCGGCGACGCGGGCATGGGCCATGTCGCCATCACCTCCGCCAAGCCCGCCTTGATGCGCGGTTACTTCAACACGGTCTTCGACGCCCGTCTGACGGACTACATCGACGAGACCATCAACGGAGTCAAGCTCAAGATCCGCTTCCTGCGGGTCAACGAACGCCACCACTCCATCGCGATCGCCGCCGTCCGAGGCCTGCCGATCGACCCGGTCCGCACGCGAGTCCAGCACCTCAACATCCAGGCCGCCTCGCTCGACGACCTGGCCCGCAGCTACGAGCGGGTGCACGAACTCGGCTTCGACATGGCCCTCTCCATCGGCCGGCACACCAACGACAAGGAACTCTCCTACTACGCCCGCACCCCCTCGGGCTTCGAGTGGGAGGTCGGCTGGAACCCGATCGTCATCGACGAGACCACCTGGCAGCCCTCCACCCACCAGGGCATCAGCACATGGGGCCACCTGCCCGTCGGCCAGAGCATCGTCGACAGACTCGACCAGTTCCGCCTCGGCGCCCGCTCCCTCGCCCGCCCGGAGAAGACGGTGCCCGCCCTCAGCGGCGCCGGCATCGCCGACGGCTGACGACCCCGGCCGGAACCGGATTGCCGAAGGGCGTACGCCGGAGCGATGTGCCGTGTGCGGGCTGCTTCCGAAGTCGGTGGATCATGGTCCGCCTCGCCGCCCTTGAACTGGACGGGAGTAGGGTGGCGGTACCGAGCGCACTTCGCACGCCGTCATCCGTTTCGGCGTCGCCCTCGGGGAACGGCAATGCCGGAGCGCATCGCGTCCGGTCGGAAATGAGCCGCCCCACATGAGTCTGATGAGTCTCGGAGTACTCGCCTCCTCCCGCAAGGAGAACGAGTTCCGCCTGCCGCTGCACCCGCGCCACCTCGACCGGATCGCCCCGGACATACGGGCGAGGATCTTCCTCGAACAGGGCTACGGCCGACGCTTCGGCGTCGCCGACGACGCACTGCGACCACTGGTGGCGGGCCTGCGCTCCCGCGAGCAGCTCATCGCCGAGTGCGACGTCATGCTGCTGCCCAAGCCGATGCACGACGACGTCGTCGAGCTGCGCGAGGGCCAGGTGCTGTGGGGCTGGCCGCACTGCGTGCAGGACGAGAAGATGACCCAGATCGCCATCGACCGGCGGCTGACCCTGGTCGCCTGGGAGGCCATGAACCACTGGACCTCCACGGGCGCCTTCAGCGTTCATGTGTTCCACAAGAACAACGAGCTCGCCGGCTACTGCTCGGTGCTGCACGCCCTCCAGCTCGGCGGGCTGACCGGCCACTACGGGCGCCGCCTGCGCGCGGCGGTCATCAGCTTCGGCGCCACGGCGCGCGGAGCGGTCACGGGCCTGGGCGCCATGGGGGTCACCGATGTCACGGTGCTCACCCAGCGGGCCGCCGCGGCGGTGGCCTCGCCGATGCCCTCGGTGGTCATGGGGCACTTCGAGGAGCAGGAGGACGATCCGTCGCGTCTGCGGGCCGTCACCGCGGCCGGGTCCATGCCGCTGGCGGAGTATCTGGCCGGGTTCGACATCATCGTGAACTGCGTCCTGCAGGACACCGACGCCCCGCTCATGTTCGTCACCGACGAGGACCTCGCCCTGTTCCGGCCGGGGACCTTCTTCATCGACGTCGCCTGCGACGAGGGCATGGGCTTCGGCTGGGCCCGCCCGACCACCTTCGGTGAGCCCATGTTCGAGGTGGGGCCGGGCTGCCACTACTACTCGGTGGACCACAGCCCGTCCCACCTGTGGAACTCCGCCACCTGGGAGATCAGCGAGGCGCTCCTTCCCTATCTGCGCAAGGTCATGAGCGGTCCCGTGGCATGGGACCGCGACGTCACGGTCAAGAAGGCCATCGAGATCCGCGACGGCGTCGTCCAGAACCCGAAGATCCTCTCCTTCCAGCACCGGGAATCCGCCTACCCCCACCCGCCTGCCCGAGCGTGACCCCCCAGGGCTCCTGGCGACGATGACCCCACGGGGCCGCCCACCGGCGGCCCCGATCCCACGTCAAGCCGTCGTGACGCACCGATCAGCCGTCCCCCTGTCGCAACCCCGACCGCGGCTGCCAGCCGAGTGAGGGTGCGCGGAGTGTGCGCCCTCAGGCCCTATCCGGATGCCGACGGTGAAGCCGCCGTCCGCCGCCCGGTCGAGCGCCCCGGCCTCGACGAGCTCACTCCGTCGCCTGCTGCTCGTCGGCGCCGCCCGAAGAGCCTGCGACCGGTGGTTCAGGCGAGCGCCGGTGCCGGAGCGGGCAGGTAGGGGGTGATGTTGCGCCAGGCGCGCTCGATGTACTCCTCCTTCTCGCCGACCGGGGCGACATAGTGCAGCGCGCTCTCGGCGGCGTCGTGGCCCTCGAGGCGGGCGATGATCCAGGCGGCGAGGTAGTGCGAGGCCAGGCAGCCGCCGGCGGTGGCGATGTTGTCCTCGGCGTAGAAGGGCTGGTCGAGCACCTCGACGCCGGCCGCGACGACCCAGGGCTTGGTGATCAGGTCGGTGCAGGCGGGGATGCCGCCCAGCAGGCCGAGCCTGGCCAGCACGAGCGCGCCGGAGCACTGCGCCGCGATGAGCTGGCGTGAGGGGTCCAGGCGGCCCAGGACGTCCATGATCGCCGGGTCTTCGACGACCTCGCGGGTGGCGATGCCACTGCCGACGATGACGGCGTCGGCGGCGCAGGCTTCCTCAAGGGTGGACATCTGCTCGATGACCACCCCGTTCATCGACGTCACCTTGGGGGCGGGGGTGGAGATGGTGACGCGCCAGTCGTCGGTCTTGATGCGGTTGAGCACACCGAGCGCGATCAGGGAGTCGAGCTCGTTGTAGCCCTCGAAGGTGAGGATGGCGATGTGCACGGCGGCTGTCCTTCCGGGTGGACGGGTGGTCCTCGACGGTAAGGACCCGCGAACAGGACAGTCAAAGAATTGTCATGCATACAATTCGGTGCATGGCAGCCTCGCGGTACAAAGCGCTGGTCGACGCGCTCGCATCCGACATCCGGACCGGTCGGCTCACCGCAGGCATGCGGCTGCCGACCCACCGCGGGCTCGCCGCCCGTGAGGGCATCGCCGTGGTGACCGCGACCCGGGTGTACGCCGAGTTGGAGACGATGGGTCTGGTGAGCCGGGAACAGGGCCGCGGCACGTTCGTGCGTGACATCGCGGTTCCCGCCGGTCACGGCATCGATCAGCAGTTCGTCGCCACGGATGCGGTCGACCTCAGCTTCAACTCTCCGTCGCTGCCCGGGCAGGCCGATCTCCTTCGCCAGGCCCTGCGGGAGGTGGCCACCTCCGGCGACCTCGACTCGTTGCTGCGCTACCAGCCACACCGAGGGCGTCCCCAGGACAGAGCGACGATCGCACGGCACCTGAGGCGTCGGGGAATCACCACCGACGCGGATCGGATCCTCATCGTCAACGGTGCGCAGCACGGCCTGGCCATCACCGTCATGGCCGCGCTCGACGCCGGCGACGTCGTCGCGGTCGACGCACTCACCTACCCGGGTTTCAAGGTGCTCGCGCATGCCTGCCGTCTCGACCTGGAGCCCATCCCCGTAACCGCCGACGGGCCGGATCTCGATGCCCTGGAGAGGCTGTGCGCGGCCCGTCCCGTGCGCGCGATCTACACCATGCCCACCCTGCACAACCCGCTGGGCTGGGTCATGCCGGCAGCCGACCGGACCCGCCTGATCGAGATCGCCCGACAGCACGGCCCGCTCCTCGTCGAAGACGCCTCCTACGCCTACCTGGTGGAGAACCCGCCACCGCCGCTGGCCGCGACCGCGCCGGACATCACCGTCTACGTCTCGGGACTCTCCAAGAGCGTCGCCACCGGCCTCCGGGTCGGCTTCGTCGTCGCCCCGCCCTCTGCGGTGCCGTCGCTCGAACGCGCGATTCGGGCGACCACCTGGAACACCCCGGCCCTCACCACCGCGATCGCCTGCCGCTGGCTCGAGGACGGCACGGTGGACGACTTGGAAGCGCAGAAACGAGAGGACGCCAAGGCCCGCCAAGCACTCGCCAGGCAGGAGCTGGCAGGCCTGCCGCTCATCGGCCACCCCTCGTCCTACTTCACCTGGCTGCCGCTGCCCGACGACGCCCGCGCCGATCGCCTGACCGCAACCCTCGCGCGCCGGCACATCTCGGTGACCACGGCCGAGCCGTTCACCACCTCGATGCACACACCGCAGGCGATCCGCCTCGCTCTGGGCTCGACCGACCTGGACAGTCTCCGGTCGACGCTGCGCACGGTACGACGAGTCGCCGTCGAGGACGCCTACGCCTGAACGCCCCTCGAATCACCGACACGGTCCGTCAGACGGCGGGTTCGGCGTTGAGGGCGCGCCCGGCGGGGCTGCGGGTGTGAGCCCACGCGGGCAGGGCGGTCAGCGCTCCGACGACCGTCAGGATGGCGAGTACGGCGGTGAGCAGCGCGGTGACCATGATGGCGGTGGCGGCCGTGCCCGCCGAGGCCAGGGCGGCGCGGCCGGGTCGACGGGCGAGCAGCCGGACGCCGAGCAGCACAGACGTGGGCAGACAGGCCGTCATGGCGTTCAGCCGCGGGGCGGTGCGTCAGTGGGTGCGCCGGGTCGGCCAGGGTGTCGACGGTGCTGGTACGGGCGCCCGTAGGACGGGACCGAGGCCACCCTCCTCTGCGACCCCCAATAGATAGCGGTTAACCAAAAGGGCGTCAAACCGGCCCGGCACCCCTCCACGGCCGGGCCGCCTCGGCTGGATCCGGCCCACGCCGTGGCCGCATCGCATGAGTGCCCTGGCACCGTGTGCACATGAACTCTCCGCGCAAAGCCCGACTGCTGGTCGGCATCGCTGCGGGCCTCGGCGCCCTGCTCCTCGCCGTATGCCTGCACGGCCTGCTCCACGACGGCGACACTGCGTCTGCCTCCACCGAGGCGGTCATCCGGGTCGACCAGGTCGGCTATGTACGCGGCGAAGCGAAGCAGGCCTACGTCATGGGCTCCCCGGCGGCACTCGCGGGAGCGCGCTTCAAGGTCGTCGACGCCAAGAACAAGGTCGTCTCGACGGGGAGACTCGGGGCCACCACCGGCCGCTGGAACGCCAAGTACCCCGCAGTGCGTACCGCTGACCTCACAGCGCTGAACACCCCCGGCACCTACCGCATCCTCCTCACCGGGACCGCGGCCGGTCGCTCTCCTGCCTTCCGGATCGCCGACGCCGACGAGCTGATGACCCCGCTCGTCCGGGACAACGTGCGCTTCCTGCAAGCGCAGCGCGACGGAGCCGACGTGCTGCCCGGTGCCTTGCAGCACGGGCCTTCTCATCTGGCCGACAAGGACGCGACGGTCTACGCCGCCCCGGAATACGACGAGGAGGGCACCGAACTCCTCGACGAGCAGCTGACCCCGACCGGCGACCGGGTCGACGTCTCCGGAGGCTGGTTCGACGCGGGGGACTTCCTCAAGTTCACCGGCACCACCTCCTACTCGGTCGCTGAACTCCTGCTCGCCCAGCGCGACCTGCCGGACATGGCGGAACTGTCCGCCGAGGCCACGCACGGGCTGGACTGGCTGGACAAGATGTGGGACGAGGACCGCGAGACCCTCTACGTCCAGGTCGGCATCGGCGTGGGAAGTGACGCCGTACGGACGGATCACGACGTGTGGCGGCTCCCGGAGGCCGACGACCGCCTCGATGTGTCTCCCGGCGACCCGGACTACACGATCAAGCACCGGCCGGTGTTCCGCGCGGCCGACCCGGGCGAGCCGATCAGCCCCAACCTGGCGGGCCGGGTGGCCGCGGCCTTCGCCCTCGCCGCACAGCGTGCGGCCGACACGGACCCGGAGGAGGCCCAGGCCTGGCTGGACAAGGCCGCCGCCGTCTACGACCTGGCCGACCCCGAGCCCGACCCCGACGAACCGCTCCTCACCGCGTTCCCCGACGCCTTCTATCCCGAGGACTCCTGGCAGGACGACATGGAGTTCGGCGGTGCGGAACTGGCCTTGGCCGCACGGGAACTCGGGGACGACAGGGAGGGCGACTGGGCGGACGCCGCGGCCGGATGGGCCGGTGCCTATCTGGACTCCGACGTCCAGGGCACCCTTGGCGTCGCGGACGTCAGCGCCCTGGCCCACACTGACCTGGCCACCGTCCTGAACGGTACCCGGGCGAACGGCATCGGGGCCGAGGAACTGTACGAGGACCTGCGCCGCCAGTTGGAGGACGGAGTCACCCGCGCCGGGAACGACCCATTCCGTGCCGGCGCTGTCTACGACGACTTCGACGCCGTACCGCACACCTTCGGGCTGGTGGCCACCGCCCGCCTCTACGCCAAGGCGACCGGGGACACCCGCTACGCGGCCTTCGCCGGCCGGCAGCGAGGCTGGGCCCTCGGCTCCAACCCCTGGGGAACCAGCTTCGTGATCGGCGCGGGTGAGGTCTACCCGCACTGCCCGGAACACCAGCTGGCCAACCTCAGGGGCAGCGACGACGGGAAGGGCGCCATCCTGCGGGGCGCCGTGGTCAACGGCCCCAACGCCGCCTCGAAGCTGGAGGAGTTGAACGGCTTCCCGACCATGAAGAAGTGCACGGCCGCCCCGCCGTCAGGAGCCTGGACCGACTTCGACGGCAAGGGGTCGCGGTACGTCGACGACGTGGGCGCCTGGCAGACCGTGGAGCCCGCGCTGGACTTCACGACGACGGCAATGCTGGCGTTCGCGTTGACGGCACAGACCGAGGACGAGTAGCCCGTCGGACGGGGAGCTGCTCGTCGGCACCTGGACCCATGGTCCGTCGCTCTGACACGCGACGTGCTGTGACGGCTTGCGCGATCGGGCGGGGGACAGCGCCGTCCACCGCCCCGGCGCTTCTCAGGACGTGAGGTAGCAGGCCTTGCTCACGCCGGGCAGGGGATCGGTGCCGAACGCCGCCGTCGTGCAGTCGGTGCCGCCGGTGAACGACCTGTAGAGGAAGCGGCCCCGTGCGCCGTAGGCGACGGTCCGCTGTCCGCCGAAGGCGCATGTGCCGCCTTCGGCGGAGCAGACGGTGGCATAGCCGGCCGGGCCGCCGACGGCGGTGTAGCAGGCCTTCGACTCGCCGGGGATCGGGTCGCCGAACGTGGCGTCGGTGCAAGGGGTGTCGCCGGTGGCCGTGACCGTGGCGAACGCGCCGAAGGCGCCGTACATCACCGGCTGTCCGACGACGGCTGGGCAAGTGCCGTACTGGTCCGCGCACTTGGTCCAGCCGCCGGGCGGGCCTCCGGCGGGCGGCAGGTAGCAGGACTTGGCGACCCCGTCGACGGGGTCGCCGAAGTGGGCGTTGGTACAGGCGACGGAGCCCTTGGCGACCTGGTGGGCGAAGTTGCCGTTGGCCCCGTAGGCGACATCACGGTTGTAGCCGGGCACGGCGCAGGTGCCGCCCTCGGCCGCGCAGACCGTGTATCCGGGCGGGCCGCCCGCGTCGGCGACGTAGCAGGACTTGACCAGGTCCGCCGCCGGATCGCCGCCGAAGGAGGCGTTGGTGCAGGCGGTGCTGCCGGTCACGGTCTTGTACCTGTACGTCCCGGCCCCGTAGGCCACGGCACGGGTGCCGCTGAAGGAGCAGGTGCCGCCCTCGCCCGCGCACCGGGTGAAGCCCGCCCGCAGGGCGCCGGTACCGGGTTCGGCGGGTGCCGGGGGATTGCCCAGTCCGCTTGCGGTCACGTCGTAGCTGCCCGGGGCGACGCCGGTCAGGTAGACGTAGGTGTCGTCCTGGCTCGCTCCGGTGATGCCGGAGGTCGGTGTGAAGGTGCCGTTGTTCCAGACGGCGTTGCCGTTCACGGACACCGAGATGTCGGAGCCGCCCAGCTTCGGGACGCCGATACGGCCGGTGGTGCCGGACGGGCTGGTGAGCTGAGCCGCGTAGGTGCCGGCGGCGGGGCTGCGGGACCAGGAGGCGTTGATCGCACCCTGGGGCATGGTGATGCGGCCCTCGGCGCTGGTCAGGTCGCCCGGGTGAGGGACGAAGCGGTACGCGCCGGTCGCCGACTCCGGTGCGGTGCCGAGCACGTCGAAGGTGAGCGTGGAGGTGGGCGCGGTGGACCAGCCGTGGGCCAGGCTCATGAAGGAACCGCCGTAGGCGAGGCCGCCGTCCGCCTTGACGCCCTCCCAGAAGGTGCTCCTGGTGCCGATGTCGCTGCCCAGCATGTGGCCCCAGGTGCGGCGGATCTGTGCGAGGGCGCCGTGGTCGTCATGGGCGGTGAAGCGGGCGTTCAGCTCCATGCCGCCGGCGAAGGGCGACACATTGCTGCCCCATTCGGGAGTGGTGGGGCCGTAGATGCCCCAGTTGTTGCCGAGCCCCGCGACGATGCTCCTCGACTTGGCCGCGGAGTCGGTCAACCCGTACCAGACCGCGAGGGAGTTGCCGTCCTGCGGGTACAGGCCGCTGGTCGGGTTGTCCTTGTACATGCCCTTCGAGGCGTCCCACAGGCGGGAGTTGGCCGCTGCCTTGACGGCGGCCGCCCTTTCGGCCCAGCTCGCGGCGAGTGTGTTGTCGCCCTTGACCGTGGCCAGCGTGACCCCGCCCTTGAGCGCGGCGTACAGCAGCGCGTTGGCGGAGATGTTCTCGCCGCCCTGACCGACCCGGGCCCAGTCCTGGGTGCGGGTCACGTCGAGCAGATCGTTGCCGTCGATCTTGTCGATGATGAAGGCCATCCCGCGCTTGTAGTCGGCCCACGCGGAGTCCAGCCACGCCCGGTCGGCCGTGTAGGTGTAGTACGTGGCCGTGCCCAGCAGCGTCCACGTGTGGTAGGTGTCCGAGCCGGTGAGGTTGAACGGCGGTCCCGACCAGGGGATTTCACCCTCCGCCGACTGTGCTTCGTACATCGTGGTGAGCGCGTTGCGCGTCGAGGTGAGGTCGCCTGAGTACGCGTACTGCGTCGGTACGGCGATGCCCAGGTCGCCGGGCCACACCGTACGGTCGCGCTTGGCCCCGTCGACCAGGACGGAGTCGCCGACGCCCACGGTCGCGCCGTTGTCCCACTCCGAGGCCGGCGGGGGCCAGGCGCGGCCCTGGTCGGAGGCGATCGTGTTGAGCTGCACGGTGTACGCCCCCGCGTACCAGATGCGGTTGAGCAGGTCGTCGTTGGAGTGGAAGTAGTTGGCGTAGTCGGCCGGGTTGGCCTTCCCCGGCGCCGCGGTGAAGTCGAGGCTGACGCCCTTGAGGTCCACCCAGCCCGAGGTGTCGAGGAAGACGGTGAGGTAGCGGAAGCCGCCGCGCTGTCTCGCGGTGGGCATCGTGTAGGTGCCGTCGGCGGAGGCCGTGGCGTAGAGGGCGCCGTCCTCGCCGTCGCGGCCGCTGCTGCGGTCGCTGTTGTTGCCCACGTACAGGGACGACTCGCTGAAGGCCAGGCCGACCCGTTGGCCGCTGCCGCTGGTGCTGCCGAAGGACAACGTTGCCAGGCCGCCGACCTCCTTGCCGAAGTCGAGGGTGATGGCCGACTGCGCGCCGGAGATCCGCGTCGGCTGCCCGCTGAGGACGTTCTGCGGGTCTGTGACGCTGCCGGATGTTCGGTGGACGGCGGTCGGCTCGAGGGTGCGGGAGGTCGGCGAGTAGTTCAGGGGGTCGAGGGCCGCCTTGCCGACGCCCGTCGGCGCCGTCGAGGCCTCCGCGGATGCGGACGGCGCGGGACCTGCGGCCAGCACGGTCGCCGCGACCACGGCGAGGCTGAGCAAGTGGTACCGACCTGGCGATCTGCTCAGCGAGGAGCGACGACGCATGGAAACCTCCCGGGGCAGGTGCGGGAACACGGCAAACACGGAAGCGCAATGTCTGGAACACGGTGTCTGAAACGCAACTTCTGAAACGATTCAAAACATGCTCTGCGAGGCCCGATGACCGATCGGACAGCGGGATGTGCGAGGAGCCTCGCCGAAGTTCCACCGATGATGGGTGCGCGAAATCGGGGTGTCAACCCGTCGCGGTCACTGTGAACTTCCGTGCGGCAAAGTCCTGTTGGGGGCATTGACAGGACCCGGTCGAGCCGGTGCACTCCCTCCGGACCGGCACCCGGACCCTGTCCCCGGACGTGCCGAAGGGTGGCGCCACCGGCTTGGCTAGAAGACCTGGCCCTCGCGCAGCAGTTCACGGCGGATGGCGGCACCGATCTGCTTCTGCTCGTAGGGGCCGACGAAGGTGAG
>NZ_JBSFWB010000057.1:0-39500 GCF_053592635.1 Streptomyces sp. NPDC002623
AGCGTGAGGGAAACGCCCGGTTACATTCCGAACCCGGAAGCTAAGCCTTACAGCGCCGATGGTACTGCAGGGGGGACCCTGTGGGAGAGTAGGACGCCGCCGAACAATCTTTGGAAGGACCCTTGGTCCCAGCGTTCAGCTGGGACCAAGGGTCCTTTTTTGCTTTTCTGGAGCGCGCCGGGTAGCCGGTTGCGCGAGAATGTTTGCGGTACCGAAGACAGGAGTCACCGATGTCCACCAACTCTCCCGACGACCGACCGGAGCGCGACCAGCGGCGACGGGACAGTGGGGACCGTGGCGACCGCGGTGCCAACCGTGGTGAGCAGCGTGGCGGTTTCCGTCGCGATGACAGTCGTGGTGGTGGTCCGCGGCGTGATGATCGTGGGTCTCGTCCGGCGTTCCAGCGTGACGATCGTCGTGAGGGTGATCGTGGGCCGCGTCGGGACGATCGTGGTGACCGTCCCGCGTTCCGTCGTGACGACCGGCGTGACGAGCGTCCCCCCTTCCGCCGTGACGACCGCCGTGATGACCGGCGTGACGACAGCCGTGGTGATCGTGGTGGCTTCCGTCGCGATGACAGTCGTAGCAGTGGTCCGCGGCGTGATGATCGTGGGTCTCGTCCGGCGTTCCAGCGTGACGATCGTCGTGAGGGTGATCGTGGGCCGCGTCGGGACGATCGTGGTGACCGTCCCGCGTTCCGTCGTGACGACCGGCGTGACGAGCGTCCCCCCTTCCGCCGTGACGACCGCCGCGATGACCGACGTGACGACCGACGTGACGACAACCGTGGTGGCGGTTTCCCCCGGCGTGATGACAACCGTGGTGGTGGCTTCGTTCGGCGTGACGATCGCCGCGACGACCGTGACCGTGGCGGTGATCGTGGTGGCTTCCGTCGGGACGACCGCCGCGATGACCGGCGTGACGACCGTCGTGACGACAACCGTGGTGATCGTGGTGGCTTCCGTCGCGATGACAGTCGTGGTGGTGGTCCGCGGCGTGATGATCGTGGGTCTCGTCCGGCGTTCCAGCGTGATGATCGTCGTGAGGGTGATCGTGGGCCGCGTCGGGACGACCGTGGTGACCGTCCCGCATTCCGCCGTGACGACCGGCGCGACGAGCGTCCCCCCTTCCGTCGGGACGACCGGCGCGATGACCGACGTGACGACCGGCGGAGCGATGGCCCCGGTGGCTATGTGCGGCGGGATGACAGTCGGGGGGAGCGCGGGGGCTTCCGTGGTCGGGACGACCGGGATGCTCGTGGGCCGCGTCGGGACGACCGTGGTGACCGTCCCGGTGGTTTCCGTGGGCGTGACGGGCGCGACGACCGTCGGGACGACCGACGTGACGACCGGCGTGGTGGCGGTGGGCGGTTCCGCGATGAGCGGGACCGGGACCGGGAGCCGATCAAGCGGCTGCCGATCCCGGAGGACGTCACCGGCGAGGAGATCGACAAGGACGTACGGCAGGAGCTGCAGAGCCTGCCCAAGACGCTTGCCGATGATGTCGCCAAGAACCTGGTGATGGTCGCCCGGCTGATCGACGAGGACCCCGAGGGTGCCTACGGGTACTCGAAGGTGGCCCTGCGGCTGGCTTCGCGTGTCGCCGCCGTGCGTGAGGCGGCCGGGTTCGCCGCGTACGCCAACCAGAAGTACAGCGAGGCGCTCGCCGAGTTCCGGGCTGCGCGGCGGATGAGCGGCGGCGTGGAGCTGTGGCCCGTCATGGCCGACTGTGAGCGCG
This sequence comes from Streptomyces sp. NPDC002623, assembly GCF_053592635.1. NCBI lineage: Bacteria > Bacillati > Actinomycetota > Actinomycetes > Kitasatosporales > Streptomycetaceae > Streptomyces > Streptomyces sp. NPDC002623. The sequence goes on from NZ_JBSFWB010000057.1 coordinate 1,738, forward strand.
GGCTCGGGCGGCCGGAGAAGGCGCTGGACATGGCCGGCGCGCCCGAGGTGAACAAGCTCGACAAGGCCGGCCAGGTCGAGATGCGGCTCGTCGCGGCCGGCGCCCGGCGCGACATGGGGCAGCTGGACGCGGCCATCGTGACGCTGCAGAGCCCCGAGCTGGCCGCCGGTTCCGTCCAGCCGTGGACCGCGCGGCTGCGGTACGCGTACGCCGACGCGCTGCTCGCCGCAGGGCGTGAGGGCGAGGCGCGGGAGTGGTTCGCCAAGGCCGTCGAGGCGGACCGGGACGGCAGCACGGACGCTTCCGACCGGCTTGCCGAGCTGGACGGGGTGGACTTCGTCGACGCTCTGGACGACAGCGAGACCGACACCGACGGGGCCGTCGCCGAGAAGGCGGCGGACGACGTCGAGGAGACGGTCGAGGACGCGGCTGAGGAGAAGGCCGACCGCGACGAGGACTGAGCTGTGTGAGGGGCGGGATCCGGGTCACCGGGTCCCGCCCTTTCGTGCGTTCAGGCGTCGAGCGCGCGCAGGACCAGGCCAGAGGCCGGTTTCGGGCCGAACGACGTCGACTTGCGGGGCATGGTGACGCCCTGTCGGGCGAGGTCGCGGACGACGTCCTCGTGGACGGGGTGGAGCAGGACCGCGGTTCCGCCGTCGCGTTGGGCCTTGCGCACCGTCGCCGCCGTGTCGTGGATGTAGGCGATGCGGGTGGGGTCGTCCTCGGGGATGTGCCAGATGTGGTCGAGGAGGGTGGCGTGCAGGACCGTCGCGTCCAGGGTGCGCCAGGCGTCCGGGCGGTCGGTGGGGACGGTGCGGTCGAGGAGGGCCTGGTCGGGGCGGTCGACGAGGTGGAAGGCACCGTCGCCCGCCAGGAGGAAGGCGTTGCCCGCGCGGGCGGCGTCCGCCAGGGCTTCGAGGGCCCGCGGGAGGGGGAGCTCCAGGCGCTGGACGCGGAACCGGCCGTCGAGCGCGGCCAGGGCGTCCGCGACGGGCAGGCCGTGCAGAAGGCGGTGGATGGCGCGGACGCGCAGGGGGTAGCGGACGGTGTCGACCAGGAGGACCAGGCCGTGGTCCCAGGGGCTGGGGGAGGGGTGCTCCGCCTGGAGGCGGAGGTAGGTCGCCCAGCGGTGGTGGCCGTCGGCGATGAGGGCCTGGTGGTGGGCGAGGTCCTCCTGGACGCGGGCCGTGTCGGCGGGGTCGGTGATCGCCCAGAGGCGGTGGCTGTAGCCGTCCTCCGTGGTGGTGGAGAGCAGCGGGGGCCGTGCGGCCGTGCGGTCCACGATCTCCGCCGTGGCGCCGTTGCCGCGGTAGGTGAGGAGGAGGGGTTCGAGGTTCGCGTATGTGGCGCGCATCAGGGCCGCGCGGTCCGCGACGATGTGCGGCATGACGTCCTCGTGGGGGAGGACGATCCCCTCCGACGGCTCCGAGACGCGCAGGGCGCCGATGAGGCCGCGCTGGAGCATGCCGTCGGCGTGCCGCTGCTCGTAGACGTACAGGGCGGGCTCGGGGTCGGCCGTCAGGACGCCCTCGGACAGCCAGCGTTGCAGGGTGTCGGCGGCCTGTTCGGTGCGGGCGCTGGGGGTGGTCGCCTGCGGGAGGATCAGTCGGACGATGTTGTACGGGTCCGCGTCCTGGAGGTGGTGCAGGCCGTCGGGGCGTACGACGACGTCGTACGGCGGCGAGGTGACGGCGGCGAGGCTTCCGACCCGGTCGGGGTCGTAGCGCAGGCCTCGGAACGGGGTGAGTTCCAGGCCTCGGGGCGCCGTTGCTTCCGAGTGACCTGCAGTGTTCATCCCGGCATCGTACGGGGCGGACATGTGGGCGTACCTCTGTCGGTGGCATGCGGGATGATCGGGGGAAAGCGGAGCGAACGAGGAGCGATGTGCAATGAGCCGGAGCGTCAGGACGAGGCCCGAGGGCAGTGGGCAGGCCCTGAGCGAGGCGTACGACACGGCGCTGCTCGATCTGGACGGGGTGGTGTACGCGGGCGGGAACGCGATCGCTCACGCCGTCGAGTCGCTGGCCGTCGCGCGGGCCGGCGGAATGCGTCTGGCGTATGTGACCAACAACGCGCTGCGGACGCCCGACACGGTCGCCGGGCATCTCACCGAGCTGGGGATACCGACCGGGGCCGAGGACGTCATCACCTCGGCGCAGGCCGTGGCGCGGCTGATCAGTGAGCAGGTGCCGGCGGGGGCCCGGGTGCTGGTGATCGGCGGGGAGGGGCTGCGGGTCGCGCTGCGGGAGCGGGGGCTCGTGCCGGTGGAGTCGGCGGACGACGATCCGGCGGCGGTGGTCCAGGGGTTCGGCGGTCCGGATCTGCCGTGGGGGCGGTTCGCGGAGGCGTCCTACGCCGTCGCGCGCGGGGTGCCGTGGTTCGCGTCCAACACGGATCTGACGATTCCCAGCGGGCGGGGGATCGCGCCGGGCAACGGGGCTGCGGTGGAGGTCGTGCGGATCGCGACCGGGGCCGAGCCGCAGGTCGCGGGCAAGCCGCTGCCGCCGATGCACCGGGAGACGATCCTGCGGACGGGCGCCGAGCGGCCGTTGGTGGTCGGGGACCGGCTGGACACGGACATCGAGGGCGCTTTCAACGGTGAGGTCGACTCGCTGCTCGTCCTCACCGGTGTCACCGACGGCGCGCAGCTGCTCGCCGCGCCGCCACAGCACCGGCCGACGTATGTCGACAGCGATCTGCGCGGGCTGCTGACCGGGCAGCCGGAAGTCGTGGCGGAGGGCGATGAGTTCCGCTGCGGTGGGTGGACGGCGAGTGCGGGGGCGGAGGCTCTGGAGCTGGCCGGGGACGGCGAGGCGCTGGACGGGCTGCGGGCGTTGTGCGCGGCGGCCTGGACGGCGGCGGGGGACGGGGCCTGCGGGCTGGACGGGGGGAAGGCGCTGGCGCGGCTGGGGCTGTGACGAGGGTTCCTGTCGCTCTGCACGTGTCGCTCTGAACGTGTCGCTCTGAACGTGTCGCCCTGAACCTGTCGCCCTCAGCCTGTGGACCGGCTGGACCGGCGACGGTCGTGACCAGGGATCGAGGCGGAAGCGACCAAGGATCGAGGCGCAATAGGAGGGTAGGCTAACCTAACTGCGTGTTGGTCGACAGTGTTCCCGAACAGCGCGCGGAGACCGCCTCCGCGCCCCCGAACCGACGGGCGCCACGTTCCGTCGGATTGCTCGCCGCCCTGGCGATCCTGCTGGTGGTGGCGGTGGCGAGCATCGCCATCGGGGCCAAGGAGCTGTCCGTCGCGCAGGTCTGGCACGGGCTGTTCGAGGACTCCGGGACGTACGCGGACGTCGTCGTCGACGAGCGGCTGTCGCGGACCGTGCTCGGACTGCTCGTCGGTGCCGCGCTGGGCCTGTCGGGGGCCGTGCTGCAGGCGCTGACGCGCAATCCGCTGGCCGACCCCGGGCTGCTCGGCATCAACGCGGGGGCCTCGGCCGCCGTCGTCACCGCCATCACCTACTTCGGCGTCACGAGCCTGACCGGCTATGTGTGGTTCGCCTTCTTCGGGGCGGCCGCCGTCGGCGCGCTGGTCTGGTTCCTCGGCGGCAGCCGGGGGGCCACGCCGGTGCGGCTCGCGCTCGCCGGCACCGCGATCAGCGCCGGGCTCTACGGCTACCTCCAGGCCGTGATGATCATGGATGACGCGGCGCTCTCCAGGATGCGTTTCTGGACGGTGGGCTCGCTGTCGACGGCGACCGACGAGACCATCCGGCAGGTGCTGCCCTTCCTGGCGGTCGGCACGCTCCTCGCGTTCGTCCTCGCCCGGCCGCTGAACGCCGTGGCCATGGGCGACGACACGGCCAAGGCGCTCGGCGCCAACCTCAACCGGACCCGGGCGCTGTCGATGCTCGCCGCGACCGTGCTGTGCGGCGCGGCGACCGCCGCCTGCGGGCCGATCGTGTTCGTCGGGTTGATGGTCCCGCACGTCGTGCGTTCGTTCACCGGCCCCGACCTGCGCTGGATCATGCCGTACGCGGCCGTCCTGTCGCCGGTGCTGCTGCTCGGCTCCGACGTCATCGGCCGGGTCGTCGCCCGGCCCTCCGAGGTCCAGGTCGGCATCATCACCGCGATCATCGGCGGCCCGGTCTTCATCTTTCTCGTACGACGGCGGAGGACGGCCCAGCTGTGAAGATCGCACAGAAGACCGCCCGGAAGACCGCCAAGACCGCCCCGAAGTCCCCTCGTGCGGTGCGTACCCCGGGTGGGCTCTCCGTCCGGCTGGATCTGCGGGCGCTGATCGTCGTCCTGCTGCTGATCCTCGCCGCGCTCGCCGCGAGCGTCGTGCTGATCGGCACCGGCGACTTCCCGATCCCGGCCGGCGACGTCGTGAGGACACTGCTCGGCGACGGCAACGCCGGGCAGGAGTTCATCGTCAACGAACTGCGGCTGCCGCGGGTCATCGTGGGGCTGCTCGTCGGCGCGTCGCTGGGCCTCGGCGGGGCGCTGTTCCAGGCCGTGTCACGCAACCCGCTGGGCAGCCCGGACGTGCTGGGGCTCGGGCAGGGCGCGACGGCCGGCGCGCTCGTGATGATCGTGCTGTTCTCCGGGAGCGCCGCCCAGGTGACCGTCGGCGCGCTGGTGGGCGGCCTGGTCACCGGGGCCCTGATCTACCTGTTGGCGTGGAAGCGGGGGGTGCACGGGTACCGGCTGGTGCTCGTCGGCATCGGCCTCTCGGCCATCGCGACGGCCGTCAACGGCTACCTGATGACCAAGGCGGACTTCGTGGACGCGGCCCGTGCGGTCGTGTGGATGACCGGCACCCTCGACGGGCGGGACTGGAAGCAGGTCTGGCCGCTGCTAGCCCTGGCCTGCGTGCTCGTGCCGCTCGTCCTCGCCAACGCGCGCGGGCTGCGGATGATGGAGATGGGCGACGACGTCTCCCACGCGCTGGGGGTGCGGGTGGAGTGCGTACGGCTGGTGCTGATGGTCGCCGCCGTGCTGCTCACCGCGGCCGCGACCGCCGCGGCGGGCCCCGTCAGCTTCGTGGCGCTCACCGCGCCGCAGCTCGCCCGGCGGCTGACCCGGTCGCCCGGGCCGAATCTCGTGCCGTCCCTGTGCATGGGCGCCGCCCTGCTGGTCGTCGCCGACTGGGGCTCGCAGCGGCTCTTCGGCGACGGACAGCTGCCCGTGGGCGTGGTCACCGGGGTGCTCGGCGGGGTCTACCTGCTGTGGCTGCTGGTCACCGAGCGCAAGGCGGGACGGATATGAGCCGCGCCACCCCTGCAAGCAATGGGCTGAACATCCAGAGGAGCACCGTGAACCGCCTGTCCGCCGAGAACGTCACCCTCGCCTATGACCAGCGGGTCATAGCCGAACAGCTGTCGGTGGAGATACCGGACAACTCCTTCACCGTGATCGTCGGCCCGAACGCCTGCGGCAAGTCGACGCTGCTGCGGGCGCTGTCGCGGATGCTGAAGCCGAGTCAGGGCCGGGTGCTGCTCGACGGGCAGGTCATCCAGTCGATGCCCGCGAAGAAGGTGGCGCGGACGCTGGGGCTGCTGCCGCAGTCGTCCATCGCGCCCGAGGGGATCACGGTCGCCGACCTCGTCGGCCGTGGCCGGTACCCGCACCAGGGGATCCTGCGGCAGTGGTCGTCCGAGGACGAGCGGGTCGTGGGGGAGTCGATGGCGCAGACCGGGGTCGCCGAGCTCGCCGACCGGTTCGTCGACGAGCTGTCCGGCGGCCAGCGGCAGCGCGTGTGGATCGCGATGGCTCTCGCCCAGCAGACCCCGCTGCTGCTGCTCGACGAGCCGACGACGTATCTCGACATCCAGCACCAGATCGACGTCCTGGACCTGTGCGCGGAGCTGCACGAGGAGCAGGGGCGCACGCTCGTCGCCGTGCTGCACGACCTCAACCACGCGGCGCGGTACGCCACCCATCTGATCGCGCTGAAGGACGGCGAGGTCATCGCGCAGGGCGCGCCGGCGGACGTCGTCACGGCCGGGCTGGTGGAGGAGGTCTTCGGGCTGCGCTGCCAGGTCATCGACGACCCGGAGACGGGGACGCCGCTGGTGGTGCCGGCGGCGCGCAGGGCACGCGCGCGTGTGGTCGCTAAAGAAGCTTCCTGAGCTGGAACAGGTCCCTGAGGCCGGCCTCCAGCTTGACCCGCCCCGAGGCCCAGGCCTTCGCGAAGTTCAGCTCGCCGGCGACCAGCGCGACCAGGTCGTCGCCGGTCATGGTCAGCCTGATCTGGGCCTTCTCGCGGGGAGGCCCCTGGAGGGTGTCGTGGACCACGATCCGGCCGCCTGTCATCCGGCCGACGAACGTGACGTCCAGGTCGGTGATCCGGCAGCTCACCGAGCGGTCCAGGGCAGCGGCCGTGCGGACGTCGCCTTCGGCGCCCTGCATGTTGTCGGAGAGCTTCTCGAGTGCGGCACGGCACTCCTCGATCGTGGCCATCGTGATCGACGGTACCCCAGGGGTTCGCGGTAGCGTCTGGGCATGAGCGACACAGTGCCGGAGACGGGTGCGGGGATCGGGACGGAGGCCGTGGCCGAGGCGCGGGAGCCGGAGCCAGACCCGGCCGCTCCCGCCCCGGTGGCCGTCCCGCGCGTCGCCACCGGCAATGCCGAGGTGGACGCGCAGCTGGAGCGGCTGGCCGACGCGGACCACCTCGCCACGGACGGACATCTCGAGGTGTACGAGGATGTACACCGGGGGCTGCGCGACGCGCTCACCGCGCTCGACGCCCGCCCGGGACCACCGGCGCCCCCGACCTCGTACGGCACTAGGAGCTGAACCGAACGTGGCAGGAGTCGCACGTCGCCGTCTGGACGCGGAGCTGGTCCGCCGGAAGCTCGCGCGCTCGCGCGAGCATGCGGGCCAGCTGATCGCCGCCGGGCGGGTCTCCGTCGGCAGGACCGTCGCGACCAAGCCCGCCACGCAGGTGGAGACGGCGGCCGCGATCGTCGTCTCCGTCGATGACGACGACCCCGACTACGTGTCCCGTGGCGGCCACAAGCTGGCCGGCGCGCTGGAGGTCTTCGTGCCGCAGGGGCTCGTGGTGGAGGGGCGGCGGGCGCTCGACGCCGGCGCGTCCACCGGCGGTTTCACGGATGTGCTGCTGCGGGCGGGTGCGGTGCACGTGGTCGCGGTCGACGTCGGATACGGACAACTCGCATGGTCTCTGCAGAGCGATGAACGCGTCACCGTCAAGGACCGTACGAACGTACGCGAGTTGACGCTTGAAGCGATCGATGGGAAGCCTGTGGATCTTGTCGTGGGGGACTTGTCCTTCATCCCGCTGGGGCTGGTGCTGCCCGCCCTGGCCCGGTGCACCGGGCCGGACGCGGACCTGGTGATGATGGTCAAGCCGCAGTTCGAGGTGGGGAAGGAACGGCTCGGCAGCGGAGGTGTCGTACGGAGTCCGCAGCTGCGGGCGGAGGCCGTGCGGGGCGTGGCCGGGAAGGCGTGGGAGCTGGGGCTCGGCGTGAAGGGTGTCACCGCCAGCCCGCTGCCCGGGCCTTCGGGCAATGTCGAGTACTTTCTGTGGCTCCGGGCGGGGGCGCCTGCCCTCGACCCGGCCGATGTCGACCGTGCAGTTGCGGAGGGGCCGCGTTGAGTCTGAACCGAGCTCGTACTGTGTTCCTGCTCGCCCACACCGGGCGGCCCGCGGCCATTCGCAGCGCCGAGCTGGTGGTCAAGGGGCTGCTCCGCGAGGGCATCGGGGTGCGCGTACTGGAGTACGAGGCCGCTGATCTGCCGCTGCCGGACGAGGTGGAGCTGGTCTCCGAGGCCACCCCGCAGTGCCTGGAGGGGTGTGAGCTGCTCATCGTCCTGGGCGGTGACGGCACACTGCTGCGCGGCGCGGAGTTCGCGCGGGCGTCCGGGGTGCCCATGCTCGGCGTCAACCTCGGGAGCGTCGGCTTCCTCGCCGAGGCCGAGCGGGACGACCTCGACAAGGTCGTCGACCGGGTGGTGACGAAGGCGTACGAGGTCGAGGAGCGGATGACCGTCGACGTCGTCGTGCACCGCAACGGGGACATCGTGCACACGGACTGGGCGCTGAACGAGGCGGCCGTGCAGAAGGCGGGCGCCGAGAAGCTGCTGGAAGTCGTGCTGGAGATCGACGGGCGGCCGGTCACCGGCTTCGGGTGCGACGGGATCGTGCTGTCGACCCCGACCGGGTCCACCGCCTACGCGTTCTCGGCCGGCGGGCCTGTGGTGTGGCCCGAGGTGGAGGCGTTGCTGATGGTGCCGATCAGCGCGCACGCGCTGTTCGCGAAGCCGCTGGTGACCTCGCCGAACTCGGTGCTCGCCGTGGAGCTGCTGCCCCACATCCCGCCCGGTGTCCTGTGGTGCGACGGGCGGCGGACCTTCGAGCTGCCTCCGGGGGCCCGGGTCGAGGTGCGGCGGGGCAGCGTCCCGGTGCGGCTGGCCCGCCTGCACCACGCCTCCTTCACCGACCGCTTGGTGGCGAAGTTCGCGCTGCCCGTCTCGGGATGGCGCGGGGCGCGGCACTAGCAACCCCGCGCGGGTGGGGCGAGTGCACTCGGGTGGGTGATAAGTGAAGGCCCTCCGCTTTCGCCCACCTGCTGGTTCTCGCTGTGGGGGCGGGGGGCGTCGCACTCCCGCCCCCCGACCTCGTAAGGTCTTGTCCGTGTTGGAGGAGATGCGGATACGGTCGCTCGGAGTCATCGACGACGCGGTCATCGAGCTGTCGCCCGGCTTCACCGCCGTCACGGGTGAGACGGGTGCGGGCAAGACCATGGTGGTCACCAGCCTCGGACTGCTGCTCGGCGGGCGCGCGGACCCGGCGCTCGTGCGGATCGGCGCCGAGAAGGCGGTCGTGGAGGGGCGCATCAGCCTGCCCGCGGGCGCCTCGGTGGCCGTCCGGGCCGAGGAGGCCGGGGCCGAGCTCGACGACGGGGCGTTGCTCATCAGCCGTACCGTTTCCGCCGAGGGGCGGTCACGGGCGCACGTGGGCGGGCGGAGCGTGCCCATGGGCGTGCTCGCCGAGCTCGCCGACGAACTGGTGGCGGTGCACGGACAGACCGACCAGCAGGGGCTGCTGAAGCAGTCCCGGCAGCGGCAGGCGCTCGACCGGTACGCGGGCGACGCGGTGACCGTGCCGCTCGCCAAGTACACCGAGGCCTACCGGCGGCTGCGGGCCGTGGCCGTCGAGCTGGAGGAGATCGTCACACGCGCGCGTGAGCGGGCCCAGGAGGCCGACATGCTGCGCTTCGGGCTCGACGAGATCGCCGGCGTCGAACCGCGCGCCGGGGAGGACGTGGAGCTGTCGGAGGAGGCCGAGCGGCTCGGGCACGCGGAGGCGCTGTCGTCCGCCGCGACGGCCGGGCACGCCGCTCTGGCCGGCAATCCGGAGGATCCCGAGGGCATCGACGCCGCCACGCTCGTCGCGGGCGCACAGCGGGCCCTGGAGGCCGTCAGGTCGCACGATCCGGCACTGTCCGCGCTCGCCGACCGGCTCGGGGAGATCGGGATCCTGCTGGGCGATGTGGCCGGCGAGCTCGCCGGGTACGCCGACGATCTCGACGCCGATCCGCTGCGGCTGTCGGCCGTCGAGGAGCGGCGGGCCGCGCTCACCGCGCTCACCCGCAAGTACGGCCAGGACGTGAACTCCGTCCTCGCCTGGGCCGAGCAGAGCGCCGCCCGGCTGACCGAGCTGGACGGCGACGACGAGCGCATCGACGAGCTGACCGCCGAACGGGACGCGCTGCGCACCGAACTCGGCGGGCTGGCGCAGGCGCTGACGGACGCGCGCACCGAGGCGGCCGCGCGGTTCGCCGCCGCCGTGACCGCCGAGCTGGCCTCCCTGGCGATGCCGCACGCGCGCGTGTCGTTCGACATCCGGCAGACCGAGGACCCGGAGGGCGTCGAGGTGGGCGGGCGTCCGGTCGCCTACGGGCCGGCCGGCGTGGACGAGGTCGAGCTGCTGCTCGCCCCGCACCCGGGCGCGCCGCCGCGGCCCATCGCCAAGGGCGCGTCCGGCGGTGAGCTCTCGCGCGTGATGCTCGCCGTCGAGGTGGTGTTCGCGGGGACGGATCCCGTGCCGACGTACCTCTTCGACGAGGTCGACGCGGGCGTGGGCGGCAAGGCGGCCGTCGAGATCGGGCGGCGGCTCGCGAAGCTCGCGAAGAGCGCGCAGGTCGTGGTCGTCACCCACCTTCCGCAGGTCGCCGCCTTCGCCGACCGGCAGCTCCTGGTGGAGAAGACCAACGACGGGTCGGTGACCCGGTCCGGCGTGAAGGTCCTGGAGGGCGAGGATCGGATCCGGGAGCTGTCCCGGATGCTCGCGGGCCAGGAGGACTCCGAGACGGCCCGGGCACACGCGGAGGAGCTGCTGGCCACGGCTCGCGCGGACGGATAGCGCAGGCACGGCGGGGATGTCTCGGACGGGCGTTGTGAAGTCGGCGGGCGGGGGCCGTGGCGCGGGTTTCGCGCTGGCGGCCGTCGTGACCCGGGCGGCGACGGCGGCGCTGCGGGCCTCGGCCCCCGGCGGGCGGCTCCGCTGGGAGCGGGAGAACCATCTGGGGCGGACGGTCGGGTTGTATCCCGGCCCGGCCGCCGCGCTGGGCGCCGCGGTCACGGCCGGGCGGGTGGCTCCGGCCGCCGCACTCGCCGTGGCGGCCGCGGGGGCCTGCGGGGCGTACGACGACGTCGTCGGCGTCGGGGATTCCCGGCGGGGCTTCCGGGCGCATCTGGGCGCGCTGCGCCAGGGCGAGGTCACGAGCGGCGCGGTGAAGCTGTTCGGGATCTCGGCGGCCGGGCTGGCGGCGGGGGCGCTGCTGAAGGAGCGGCCCCTGGACAGGGCGCTCGCCGGGGTGGTGATCGCGGGGGCCGCGCATTTCGTCAACCTCGTGGACGTGCGCCCCGGGCGGGCGGCCGGTGCCGTACTGGTCCTGGGGCTGCCGGGGTTGCTGCGTTCGGGGGCCGCCGGGGAGCTGTCCGCCGGGGCGGTCGGGACCGCCGTCGCCGTGTTGCCTGCGGATCTCGGTGGGCGGGAGATGCTCGGCGACAGCGGGGCGCATGCGCTGGGCGCGTTGCTCGGGGCGGCGGCAGTGGCCGGCAACGGGCGCGTGGGGCTGATCGCGCATGCCGCCGCAGTCGTGGCCGCGGCGGTGTACGGGGAGAAGGTGAGCGCGGCGGCGAGGTCCGGGCTCGGGTAGTCGGGAGTCGGGCGGTCGTGAGTCGGTAGTCGAGACTCGGGCAGTTGTGAGCTGGTAGTCGGGAGTCGGGTCTTCGAGACTCGGGTATTCGAACGGAACCCTGGCTTCCTTCACCCGTGTGGGTGATGAACGGGGGTCTGTCGCCGGGTGGTCGGGCGCTGGGCGGCACGGAACACCCGTACGTGCTGGCATCCTTGGGCTAGTACGTGGAGGAACGTCAGCGGTCCACCCCTCCGCCCGGTCCCCTCTGTACGTTTCTTCGTGACCGTCCGACGCCGAACCAGGAGCCCCGGCCACGTGAGCAGCCACTCACCGCACGGCCAGTCGTCGCTGCGCACCGTGCAGGTGCTGGGCGGCGGCAACGCCGGCAGCAGCGCGCACGTGCGCTCCCTGGCCTCGGGGCTGGTCGCTCGGGGCGTACGGGTGACCGTCTGCGCCCCTGCCGAGGCCGATCACACCTACGACTTCACGGGCGCCGGAGCCGAACACGTGCACGTGCCGCGCAGCAGCGACCCGGGGTCCGTGGCGGCGCTCCGGGCGGCCTGCACGGACGCCGACCTCGTCCACGCCCATGGGCTGCACGCCTCCTTCCGGGCCGTCCTCGCGCTCAGCGGCCGACGCACCCCGCTCGTCGTCACCTGGCACAACCGTGCGCACGCCGAGGGCGCCCGCGCCCATCTGCTGCGGCTGCTCGAGCGGCGGGTCGCGCGGACGGCCGCCGTGGTCCTCGGCACCACCTCCGACCTGGTCGACCGGGCCCGCCGGACGGGCGCCCGCGACGCGCGGCTCGCCGCCGTGGCGCTGCCCGGGCCCGGTCGCGGCGAGGGGAGCGAGGAGTCCGAGCTGCCGCCCCCGAAGATGCGGGCCGAACTCGGCGCCGTCGGCCGCCCGTTGCTCATGGCGGTCGGCTCCCTGGACCGCCACCGCGGCTACGACCTGCTGCTGGACGCCTCGCGCGCGTGGCGGCAACTGGACCCCGCGCCCCTGGTCGTGATCGCGGGGGAGGGGCCGCAGCGGGCGGAGCTGCAGCGCCGTATCGAGGACGAGGAGCTGCCGGTCCGGCTCGTCGGGCGGCGGGACGACGTGAGCGAGCTGCTCACCGCCGCCGACCTCGCGCTCCTGCCCGGCGGCGGGGAGTCCCGCTCGGTCCTCGCGCAGGAGGCCCTGCACGCGCGTGTGCCGCTCGTCGCGGCGCTGGCGGGCGGCATCCGCGAACTCGTCGGCGACGCGGCCGAACTGGTGCCGCCGGACGACGCGCAGGCCTTCGCCGCCGCCGTCGAACGACTGCTCGGCGATCCCGAACGGGCCGAGCTGCTGCGGGACCTGGGCACGCGGCAGGCGGCCACCTGGCCCACCGAGGACGAGACGGTCGCCCAGGTGCTCAGCGTCTACGACGAGCTGACCCGGCCCCGTCCGATGAGCTGAGCCGGCGGGGGCCGATCACGGTACGTGCCGGCGCGCGCGCAGGGCCAGGCTCAACGCCAGGACCGTCTGCGGGTCGTCGAGGTCCGTGCCGAGCAACTCGCCGATGCGGGCGAGGCGGTTGTACAGCGTCTGGCGGTTGAGATGCAGTTCGCGGGCGGTCTCCGCCTTGCGGCCGGCATGCGCCAGATAGGTCTCCAGGGTGGGCAGCAGGGGCGGCTTGGAGCGGTGGTCGTGATCGCGGACCGGGCCGATCGCGCGGTCCACGAAGGCCGCCAGATCGGGGTGTTCGCGCAGCCGCCACAGCAGCAGGTCGATGTCCAGTCGGCGGGCGTCGTACCAGGGGCGGTCCGGCAGGCCCTGGGCGGCGGTCGCCGTCTCCGCCGCGTGTCTGAGGCCCGCCGAGGCGGCCGCCCAGCCGCCCGCGACCCCGACGACCACCAGCGGCGGCTGCGCCCCCGGCCGCTGCATCCCGGCCCGCTCCACCCCGGCCCGCAGCGCCGCCGCGACCCGGTCCGCGGCCGTCGACCGCTCCGACTCCGAGCGCAGCCCCAGCAGCACCGGCACCCGGCCCTCCACCGGCCGTACGCCCAGCAGCACCGGCATGCCCACCGACGCCAGCTCCTCCGCGACCGCCCGGGCCAGCACCGCCCAGCCGCCGCCGGCGGAGATGCCGTCCGCCAGCCGCATGACGACCGGGAGCAGCGGGCCCGCGCCGGGCCGGAAGCCCAGGACGCGTGCCTGCGCCGGGGCGTCCTGGGCGGCGATCCGGCCCTCGGCGAGGTCGGTCAGGAAGTCGCCCCGCCCGCGGGCCGCGAGCTCCTCCTCCTGGCGGGCCTGCATCAGCACCACGGCGAGGATCCCGGCCGTCCGCTCGGCGGCGATCCGGTGCACGGGTGCGAGCGGGGCGCGCACGGGCAGCAGCACGAGCCGGGCGCGTACCGAACCCGCCCCCGGCCCGCCCCCGGGCACGTTCACCAGCACCGAACCGGCGGGCGGCGGCGCGTCCTTGTGCGGGCCGCGCAGCCCCTCCCACACCTGAAGCGGATCCGCGCCCTCCGGCCCGGCCCCGGCCGCGTACAGGAGCTGGCCGTCGGCCGTCTCCAGGAACACCGGGTTGCCGCTGAAGTCGGCCAGGATGCCCAGCACCTGCGGGATCCCGCCCCCGCCGAGCAGGGCCTCGGTGCAGCGCCGGTGCACCTCCTCCGCCTGCTGCAGCAGCGCGTAGTGGCCGTTGACGATCTCGGTGTGGACCTCCTCCGTGACCGCCACGAACGGCACCTCGCGGTGCAGTTGGACGAGCGGGAGCCCGGTCGTGCGCGCCGTCTCGACCAGGGACGCGGGCAGCCGGGTGAAACGCGGGCCCAGTTCGATCACCAGGGCCGCGATGCCCCGCTCGGCCAGGGTGCGCACGAACGCCCGCTGTTCGGCCGGGCGGGTGCCGAGGCCGTAGCCCGTGGTCAGCAGCAGCTCGCCGCCCTTGAGCAGGGAGGCGATGTGCGGGACCTCGCCCGCGTGCACCCAGCGCACCGTGCGGTCCAGCCGGTCGCCGCCCGCGAGGACCTCGGGGAGCCCGCTGCGCAGTCCGGGCAGCTCCAGCGCGCGCTGCACCGTGATGCCGGCGCTCTGGCTGTCGAATCCATGGTCCGTACGGCTGTCCATGCAGCGGACGCTACCTGCGCAGACGTTCCGGCAGCATCCCCGCACCGGATCGGACGGCCGGTGCCGCCCGGGGGCGTGCTCAGGCCGGCCTGATGTTGTGATTGAAGCGGAACACGTTGTCGGGGTCGTAGGACCGCTTCACGTCCGCGAGCCGCCGGGCGTTCTCGGCGCCCACGCCGGCCACGACCCGGTCGGCGCCCTCGTCGCCGATGAAGTTGAGGTAGACCGCGCCCGTGCTCCACGGCTGGGCGTCGGCCCGGACGTCCCGGACCCACTGGACGCAGCGCGCGTCGTCGGCCGGGTCCTCCCAGAGCCCGAAGGGGTGCACGCCCCACGGAGCGTCCCGGTACGGGACCGGGTACTCGTGCGGTCCGGCCGCGATCGCCCCGCCCTGCGGGAACAGCGCGTGCAGGGTGCCCGACGGCACGGGCAGGGACTCCCCGCGGGCGCAGTAGACGTCCACGTAGTCGTCGGGCGCGCCGGTCAGGTACTCCGCCGACCAGTAGTTCCGCATGCCCGGCGGGTCGTCGAGCATGCACTGCACGTCCACGTACGGCATCGCGCCGACGACCTCCGCCTCGTGCGGCAGCGCCAGCAGCGGCTCGGCCACCTTGCGCATGTCGCCCTCGCTGCCGGCGTACGTCAGCAGCGCACCGCACAGCAGGCTGCCGACCAGGTGCGGCGGGACGAACTCCGCGGGCGGGCCGCAGAGATAGAGCATCGCGCCGCTCGCCTCGTCCGGGCCCGACGTGATCACGTCCCGGTAGGTGCGGGTGACCTCGGGGCCGAACTCCGGCAGGTACAGCAGCAGCGCGATGGAGAACTCGGGCAGCTCGTACAGCTTCAGGGTGAGCGCGGTGGCGATGCCGAAGTTTCCGCCGCCGCCGTGCAGCGCCCAGAACAGGTCGGCATGCTCGTCGACGCTCGCGTGGACCTGTCGGCCCTCGGCGGTGACCACTTCGACGCCGAGCAGGTTGTCGACCGCGAGGCCGAAGCAGCGGTCCAGCCAGCCGGTGCCGCCGCCCAGCACGAAGCCGCCGACGCCGGTGGTGGAGGCCCGGCCGCCGGTCGTGGCGAGAGAATGCGGTAGGCAGGCGTGGTCCAGGTCGCTCATCGTGGCCCCGCCCGCGACCCGTACCGCCTCGGCGGCGGGATCGACGGTGACCGCGCGCATATGGCGCAGATCCACCACCATGGCCCCGTCGCCCAGCGCCATGCCGGCGACGCTGTGTCCGCCGCCGCGCACCGCGATCGGCAGATCGAGGTCACGGGCGAAGCGCACCGACCGCACGACGTCGGACTCGTCCACGCACTGGGCGATCACGGCAGGACGGCGGTCGATCATCGCGTTGAAGACCGTCCGGGCCTCGTCGTATCCCGGATCCTGCGGGGCGAACACGTCGCCGACCAGATCCTCGCGCAGCGCGGCGAGGGCCGCGCCCGCCTTCGACGGGGAGGCCATGGGGCGCCCCCTTTCGTGCAGGGGCTATGACCTACCCAGCCTAAGCGCTCCGCTGGGAGTGCCGCGACGTGCCGTCGTTCGGCCGCGGCGCCGTCGTGGCCGGTCGCGCAGTTCCCCGTGCCCCTTCAGGGCGCCCGACCGACCCGACGGGCCTGTTTCAGCCGCCGTAGGCGCCGGATGCCGTCAGGCGCAGCGCCGTGTCGATCAGCGGGACGTGGCTGAAGGCCTGCGGGAAGTTGCCGACCTGGCGTTGCAGGCGCGGGTCCCACTCCTCGGCGAGCAGACCGAGGTCGTTGCGCAGCGAGAGCAGCTTCTCGAAGAGCTTGCGGGCCTCGTCCACCCGGCCGATCATCGCGAGGTCGTCCGCCATCCAGAACGAGCAGGCCAGGAACGCGCCCTCGTCGCCGGGGAGGCCGTCGACGCCCTCGTCGCCGCCCGAGGTGGGGTAGCGCAGGATGAAGCCGTCCTCGGTGGACAGCTCGCGCTGGATCGCCTCGATGGTGCCGATGACCCGCTTGTCGTCCGGCGGCAGGAAGCCCATCTGCGGGATGAGCAGCAGGGACGCGTCCAGTTCCTTCGAGCCGTAGGACTGCGTGAACGTGTTGCGTTCCTTGTCGTAGCCCTTCTCGCACACGTCCCGGTGGATGTCGTCGCGCAGCTCGCGCCACCGCTCCAGCGGGCCGTCGGCGTCGCCGGACTCGATGAGCTTGATGGTGCGGTCGACCGCGACCCAGGCCATGACCTTGGAGTGCACGAAGTGACGGCGCGGGCCGCGCACCTCCCAGATGCCCTCGTCCGGCTCGTCCCAGTGCCGCTCCAGGTAGCGGATCAGCTTGAGCTGGAGCAGGGAGGCGTAGTCGTTGCGGGCGAGGCCCGTCATATGGCCCAGGTGGAGGGCCTCGGTGACCTCGCCGTAGACGTCCAGCTGGAGCTGGTGCGCCGCGCCGTTGCCGACTCGGACGGGGCCGGAGTTCTCGTAGCCCGGCAGCCAGTCCAGCTCGGCCTCGCCCAGCTCGCGCTCGCCCGCGATGCCGTACATGATCTGCAGGTTCTCGGGGTCGCCGGCGACCGCGCGCAGCAGCCACTCGCGCCAGGCGCGGGCCTCCTCGCGGTAGCCGGTGCGCAGCAGCGAGGACAGGGTGATGGCCGCGTCGCGCAGCCAGGTGTAGCGGTAGTCCCAGTTGCGGACGCCGCCGATGTCCTCCGGGAGGGAGGTCGTCGGTGCGGCGACGATGCCGCCGGTGGGGGCGTACGTCAGGGCCTTCAGCGTGATCAGCGAGCGGATCACGGCCTCGCGGTAGGGGCCGTGGTACGTGCAGTGCTCGACCCACTCGCGCCAGAAGTCCTCCGTGGCCTGCAGCGACTGCTCGGGCTCCGGCAGTGGGGGCGGCTGCTTGTGCGAGGGCTCCCACGAGATCGTGAACGCGATCCGGTCGCCGGGGGCGACGGTGAAGTCGGCGTAGGTCGTCAGCGACTTGCCGTAGGTCTCGCAGTCGGTGTCGAACCACACCGAGTCGGGGCCCGCGACGGCCACCGTACGGCCCTCGTGCTTGTGCACCCAGGGGACGACCCGGCCGTAGGAGAAGCGCATCCGCAGGGTGGAGCGCATGGGGACGCGGCCCGAGACGCCCTCGACGATCCGGATCAGCTGGGGCGCGCCGTCACGGGGCGGCATGAAGTCGATGACCCGGACCGTGCCGCGCGGGGTGTCCCACTCGGACTCCAGGATCAGCGAGTCGCCCCGGTAGGTGCGCCGGGCGGCCGTCGGCGGTTTAGCGTCGGAGGCGTGCGCGGGACCGAGGCGCCAGAAGCCGTGTTCCTCCGTGCCGAGCAGACCGGCGAAGATCGCGTGCGAGTCGAAGCGGGGCAGGCACAGCCAGTCCACTGTCCCGTCACGGCAGACCAGGGCAGCGGTCTGCATGTCTCCGATGAGTGCGTAGTCTTCGATGCGCCCGGCCACGTGCAACTCCAGTCGAACGGCCACGTCACCCCCGTGTGGAACGGGGGCTGTCGCTAGTGCGGTCAAGGGGTCGTTTGTAATGCGTCGTTGAGCGCTGAAGCAAAGCAGCCGCTCAGCCGAATAGGCAAAACGCCGATTATTGCTCAACGAACTGACGAGCTCTCGTTGTTCCGGTGGGATACGGGCTGGGGTGTGCCGTCTTGCCGGCCGGGCTCGGCAGCGAGTGTCCGAGCAGGATACGACGCACGTAGATGATCTGCGTGCCGCTCTCGGCAACGTGGGTGGGCCGAACGGGTGAGCACCGGGTGAGAAACCGGCGCGGGAGCGGCCGCCCGTGTCGGGCCGTGCGCGGAGCGTGGCCGGAAGCCATCTCCCCGAGGCGCTGATACCCTGGTAGCCCGTGGACCGGTGGTCTCGAAGCCCCCGAACCGCACCCTCGAATCGCGACCACGGGAGCCCCCTCTTGGCCATGACGCCCAAATCCACGACGACCAAGCACATCTTCGTCACCGGGGGTGTCGCCTCCTCGCTCGGCAAGGGTCTGACGGCCTCGAGCCTGGGCATGCTGCTCAAGGCGCGGGGTCTGCGGGTCGTGATGCAGAAGCTCGACCCGTATCTGAACGTCGACCCGGGCACGATGAACCCCTTCCAGCACGGCGAGGTCTTCGTCACCAACGACGGCGCCGAGACGGACCTGGACATCGGCCACTACGAGCGCTTCCTCGACCGTGACCTCGACGGTTCCGCCAATGTCACCACCGGTCAGGTCTACAACACGGTGATCGCCAAGGAGCGGCGCGGCGAGTACCTGGGCGACACCGTCCAGGTCATCCCGCACATCACCAACGAGATCAAGCACCGCATCCGCCGGATGGCGACGGACGAGGTCGACGTCGTGATCACGGAGGTCGGCGGCACGGTCGGCGACATCGAGTCGCTGCCGTTCCTGGAGACCGTCCGCCAGGTCCGGCACGAGGTCGGCCGGGACAACGTCTTCGTGGTTCACATCTCTCTCCTGCCGTACATCGGTCCCTCGGGCGAGCTGAAGACCAAGCCGACCCAGCACTCGGTCGCGGCCCTTCGGAACATCGGTATTCAGCCAGACGCGATCGTGCTGCGCTGCGACCGCGAGGTGCCGACCGCGATCAAGCGCAAGATCTCGCTGATGTGCGACGTCGACGAGGACGCCGTCGTGGCCTGCCCCGACGCCCGCTCGATCTACGACATCCCGAAGACCGTGCACCGGGAGGGCCTGGACGCCTACGTCGTCCGCAAGCTGGACCTGCCGTTCCGTGACGTGGACTGGACGACCTGGGACGACCTGCTCGACCGCGTCCACAACCCCGACCACGAGATCACCCTCGCCCTGGTCGGCAAGTACATCGACCTGCCGGACGCCTATCTCTCGGTCACCGAGGCGCTGCGCGCCGGCGGCTTCGCCAACAAGGCCCGCGTGAAGATCAAGTGGGTCACCTCCGACGACTGCAAGACCCCGGCCGGAGCCAAGGCGCAGCTCGCCGACGTGGACGGCATCTGCATCCCGGGCGGCTTCGGCGACCGCGGTGTGCTCGGCAAGGTCGGCGCGATCCGCTACGCCCGCGAGAACAGGATCCCGCTGCTCGGCCTCTGCCTCGGCCTGCAGTGCATCGTGATCGAGGCGGCGCGCAGCCTGGCCGACATCGCCGACGCCAACTCCACCGAGTTCGACTCCGCCACCGCCCACCCGGTGATCTCCACCATGGCCGAGCAGCTCGACATCGTGGCCGGCGAGGGCGACATGGGCGGCACGATGCGGCTGGGCATGTACCCGGCCAAGCTGGCCGAGGGCTCCATCGTCCGTGAGGTGTACGACGGCAAGGAGTACGTCGAGGAGCGGCACCGGCACCGGTACGAGGTCAACAACGCCTACCGCGCCGAGCTCGAGAAGAAGGCGGGCATCCAGTTCTCCGGCACCTCCCCGGACGGCAAGCTGGTCGAATACGTCGAGTACCCCCGTGACGTCCACCCCTATCTGGTCGCCACCCAGGCCCACCCCGAGCTGCGCTCGCGGCCGACGCGCCCGCACCCGCTGTTCGCCGGTCTGGTGAAGGCGGCGGTCCAGCGGACGGTCGAGGCGAGCAAGGCTTCTGAGTAACACACCAGTTGTACGGTGGCCGGGGTGCATCCCTTCAAAGGTGAGCGCCCCGGCTTCTTTTTTCCGTTTTTATTTGGCCGGTTTTCGTCTTCGGCCGGTTTCGCGGCCGGGCTTCTCCGGCCGGTCTCGTTTTGTGCGTGTGGAAGGACAGGGCATGACGATCAAGGACACCCCCGAGGCGTGGGAGATCCGGGCGAGCGAGACCCCGTTCGTGGGCAACAAGACCTCCGTCCGCACGGACGAGGTGGTCATGCCCGACGGTTCGGTGGTCCGCCGGGACTACCAGGTGCACCCCGGTTCCGTGGCCGTCCTCGCCCTCGACGACGAGGACCGGGTCCTGCTCATCAAGCAGTACCGCCACCCCGTCCTGCACAAGCTCTGGGAGATCCCGGCCGGCCTGCTCGACGTGCCCGGCGAGAACCCGCTGCACGCGGCCCAGCGCGAGCTGTACGAGGAGGCGCACGTCAAGGCCGAGGACTGGCGGGTGCTGACCGACGTGTACCCGACCGCGGGCGGCTGCGACGAGTCCGTACGCGTCTTCCTGGCCCGGAACCTGTCCGAGGCCGACGGGGAGCGCTTCGAGGTCGAGGACGAGGAGGCCGACATGGAGCACGCGCGCGTGCCGGTCGAGGAGCTCGTCCGGGGTGTGCTCGCGGGCGAGCTGCACAGCAACTGCCTCGTCGTGGGCGTCCTCTCGCTGATCGCGGCGCGCGGCGGGGCCGGCCTCGACGCGCTGCGCCCGGCGGAGGCGCCCTGGCCGGCGCGGCCGTTCGAGGCGTGAGGCCGCCGCACCCCTGCCCGGTGTGACCATCGGCTGATCCGATCGGGGGATGTCTCGCTCGTGGCCCGCCGTGCTCCTCCCGGGACGTCGCAGAGCGTGAACTAGGCTCTGGAATCGCCCGATCCGGAGTCCCGGCGGGCTTGCGCGTGCGGTGGGACGGGAGTGTGGCCCGTGACGGATCAGGCAGTGGACACAGGCGGCGTGCAGCTGTCCGGACACGCTGCGACAGAGGGCCATTTCCTGGGCCGTACCCGGGAGTTGAAGGAACTGCGCGCCGACATCGAACGCACGGGGCTGGACACCATCTCCGGGAAGAAGGCCCCCCGCGCGCGGGTCCTGCTCATCGCCGGCCGACCCGGCTCCGGCCGTACGGCGCTCGCCGAGGAACTCGTCCGCCAGGTCGCCGACCGCTACCGGGACGGCGTGCTGCGCGCCCGCCTCGCCGAGCCCGACGGCACCCCCGTGCCGGTCGAGCGCGCCGCCCGCGGACTGCTCGCCGCGCTGGACGTGCCGACCCCGCCCGGCGCCGACGAGGACGACCTGGCGGCCATCCTGCGCGAGGCCCTCGCCGAGCGGCGCGTGCTCCTCCTGCTCGACGACGCGGCCGGCGCCGAACAGGTCGACGCGCTGCTCCCGGACACCCCCGAGTGCCTGCTCGTCGCCGTCTCCGCCGGACCGCTCACCGGCATCGCGGACGTCCGCCCCTGCACCCTGGGCGGCCTGGACACCAAGTCCGCCCTCGAACTGCTGACCCGGTACACCGGCTCGGTCCGCGTCACCGTCGACCCACGCTCCGCCGAGGGCCTGGTGGAGGCCTGCCAGGGCCAGCCCGCCGCGCTGAACCTGGCCGGCGGCTGGCTCGCCGCCCGCCCCAAGGCGGCCGTCGCCGACCTCGCCAAGCAACTCCACGCGGAGGGCGACGAGGGCACCCCGCTCAGCCGGATCTTCCGGCTCGTGCACGCCGCGCTGCCCGCCCCGGCCGCCCGGATACTGCGACTGCTCTGTCTCGCCCCGGCCGGCCTCGCCGACCCGCACACCGCCTCCGCGCTGGCCGGCTGCTCGGTGGGCGCCGCCCGCACCACCCTGGACGACCTCACCGCCATCGGCCTGCTGCGGGCCGTGGACTCCCCGCTGCCCCAGTACGAGGTACCGGGCTGCCTGTACCCCCTGCTGCGCGCCGCCGCCGAGACCCACGACCGCCCGGCCGAGCTCCAGCTGGCCCGCGCCCGCATGCTGGAGCGGACGGTACGGCTGCTGCAGTCCTGCCGGGCCATCACCGAGACCGACAACCCCCAGGCCCGCGAGAAGCTCCAGGGCATGCCCCGCGCCCTGCGCTTCCCCACCCCGCGCGCGGCCGCCGAGTGGCTGAGCGTCCGCCGCCCGGCCCTGCTCGCCTCGGCCCGGCTCGCGGTCGCCGACGGGGAGCTGGACACCCTCGCCCGCCGGCTGATGTCCCAGCTGGTCAGGGCGATGGTCGCGCACTTCGGCACCCAGGCGGCCGCGCCCGACCTGTACGGCGTACATCAGCTCGTGCTGGACGTGGCAGAGCGCCGCGGGCTGCCCCGGGAGAAGGCCGCCGCCCTGCTGAACCTCGCCGACGTGGACGCCCGGACCGGCCGCACGGCGGCGGCGCTGGTGCGCTACCGGGCCGCTCTGGACGCCGGACGCGAGGCGAACGACCCCTACGCGATCGGCCGCGCGATGGAATCCGTAGGCGGCGCGCACCTGGAGCTCGGGGACTACGACCGGGCCGCCGACTGGTTCGGCCGGGCCCTCGCCCAGCGGCTGGCCCGGGACGAGCGCACGGACGCCGCCCGCCTCTACGGCCGCATCGCCACCGCGCACACCTACGCGGGCCGCTACGGCGAGGCGCAGCGGGCCTGGCGGGCCGCGGTCTCCGGGCACCGCAAGAACGGCGATGTCGGCGCGCACGCACGGGCGTTGAGCGAGCTGGCCAGGGTCCAGGAGTACGCGGGCCGCCCCGCGGAATCGCTGCGCACCTGTCAGGAGGCCGTGGAGTGGGCCAGACGCGCCGAGGACACGCGTCTGCAGGCCGCGGTGCAGCTGAGGCTGGCCGACACCCTGGAGCGCCTCGGCGACCCCACGGCGGCCCGCCTGCACCGGGGCGCGGCCGAGCGCATCCTGGGAGAGGAGCTCCCGGATCGCGGGCCCTCGGACCGCGATCCAGAGCCAAAAAGGCCGGAACACGGCGCTAACACCTGCGAAATCCGTAGTACATCTGCTGAAGATTGATGCAATGAAAGGCTAGACAGAGGGAACGCCTTCATTAGACTGGCTCTGCCGCACCTTCTCCTGCGGTGTATCCCGGTGTGCCCTGTACCTCCGGGATTGTCTTCTGCTGTGCCCCCACACCCCCTGAGCCAAGGACCGTGATCGACGTGAAGGTCGGCATCCCCCGCGAGGTCAAGAACAACGAGTTCCGGGTGGCCATCACCCCCGCCGGTGTGCACGAACTGGTGCGCCACGGGCACCAGGTCGTCGTCGAACGCAACGCCGGTGTCGGCTCGTCCATCACGGATGAGGAGTACGTGGCCGCCGGCGCGCGGATCCTCGAGACCGCCGACGAGGTGTGGGCCGCCGCCGACCTGCTGCTGAAGGTCAAGGAGCCCATCGCGGAGGAGTACCACCGCCTGCGCAAGGACCAGACGCTCTTCACCTACCTGCACCTGGCCGCCTCCAAGGAGTGCACGGACGCCCTCGTCGAGTCCGGCACCACGGCGATCGCCTACGAGACCGTCGAGCTGCCGAGCCGCGCGCTGCCGCTGCTCGCCCCGATGTCCGAGGTCGCGGGCCGGCTGGCCCCCCAGGTCGGCGCCTACCACCTGATGCGCGCCAACGGCGGCCGCGGTGTGCTGCCCGGCGGCGTCCCGGGCGTGCTGGCCGCCAAGGCGGTCGTCATCGGCGGCGGCGTGTCCGGCTGGAACGCGGCGCAGATCGCCATCGGCATGGGCTTCCACGTGACCCTGCTCGACCGGGACATCAACAAGCTCAAGGAGGCCGACAAGATCTTCGGCACGAAGATCCAGACGGTCGTCTCCAACGCCTTCGAGCTGGAGAAGGCGTGCCTCGAGGCGGACCTCGTCATCGGCGCCGTCCTCATCCCGGGCGCCAAGGCCCCGAAGCTGGTCACCAACGAGCTGGTGTCCAGGATGAAGCCCGGAAGTGTCCTTGTCGACATCGCGATCGACCAGGGCGGCTGCTTCGAGGACTCCCGTCCGACCACTCACGCGGAGCCGACCTTCCCGGTCCACAACTCGGTCTTCTACTGCGTCGCCAACATGCCCGGCGCGGTCCCCAACACCTCGACCTACGCGCTCACCAACGCCACGCTGCCCTACATCGTCGAACTCGCCGACCGGGGCTGGGTGGAGGCGCTGCGCCGGGACCCCGCGCTGGCCAAGGGGCTCAACACCCATGACGGCAAGGTCGTTTACCGCGAGGTCGCGCAGGCGCACGGCCTGGAGCACGTGGAGCTGGAGTCCCTGCTCGGCTGACCGCCGGCGGCCTCGCGCCGAGCCGTTCCGCCCGCCCTCCGGGCCAAGTCGGCAGAAGGCAAAAGGCGATACGTCAACAGAGGTCGTCAACCTCGCGCGCCCGGCCGGACCTTGCCCGACAAGGTCCGGCCGGATGTGTGTATGGTCACTTTGCGGCTCTCGGCCAACTCGCCTCGAACGTAACCCTTCGACCGATTCGCACACCGGTGAAACCTGCCGTGCGACGGCCGTACGCCCTTGACAGCGGGATGTTTCATTGCCGACACATCGGGCCGGGTCCGGCGGATTGTGTTGCTGCGAACGCCCGACACGCCATAGAGTCGCCGACTGTCGGCATGGTGCCACGCTGACCTTGTCTAGAAGTTTCCTGGTCACCAAGGAGGTAAGACGACTTGTGAATGAGTCGACATTTGCTCCCGGGGGTGGTCAACCAGGAATGCCGTTGCGGGACCCGGGTCCCGTGGGGCTCGAGGCTGTCGGCTCCGTCGCTGTCCGAACCTTCGCAGCCCACCAGAGCCAGAGCAGCCCCCATATGGCTCTGTCAGCACACCAGAGCATGGATGGCCATCACGTGAACGCCATGGCCGGCGACGGAAGTGGCGCGCCCCACAACCACTTCGCCGACTACGACGAACTGCCCGACGGGCACTTCTACGACCCCGATGCCGAGTACGAGCCGGATCCGGAGTACGCGGCCACGCTCGCGCCCGACGCGGCCCGACAGCGCCGTGAGCGCGTCGGTCCGACCGGACGCCCGCTGCCGTACTTCCCGATCCCGGGCCCGCTGACCCATCACGGCCCCGCGACGATCATCGCGATGTGCAACCAGAAGGGCGGCGTCGGCAAGACGACGTCGACCATCAACCTGGGTGCCGCGCTCGCGGAGTACGGACGACGCGTGCTGCTCGTGGACTTCGACCCGCAGGGCGCGCTGTCGGTCGGTCTCGGCGTCAATCCGATGGAGCTCGACCTCACCGTCTACAACCTGCTCATGGAGCGGGGCATGGCGGCGGACGAGGTGCTCCTGAAGACCGCGGTCCCCAACATGGATCTGCTGCCCAGCAACATCGACCTGTCGGCCGCCGAGGTCCAGCTGGTCTCCGAGGTCGCGCGCGAGTCCACGCTCCAGCGTGCGCTCAAGCCGCTGATGGACGACTACGACTACATCGTCATCGACTGTC
Organism: Streptomyces sp. NPDC002623; assembly: GCF_053592635.1. Lineage (NCBI taxonomy): Bacteria > Bacillati > Actinomycetota > Actinomycetes > Kitasatosporales > Streptomycetaceae > Streptomyces > Streptomyces sp. NPDC002623. Next base: position 26,996 of record NZ_JBSFWB010000057.1, read on the forward strand.
AGCCCTCGCTCGGTCTGCTCACCGTCAACGCCCTCACGGCCGCCCACAAGGTGATCGTGCCGCTGGAGTGCGAGTTCTTCGCCCTCCGAGGCGTGGCGCTGCTGACCGAGACCATCGAGAAGGTCCAGGAGCGGCTCAACCCGGATCTGGAGCTCGACGGGATCCTGGCCACGATGTACGACTCGCGCACCGTGCACAGCCGCGAGGTGCTCGCGCGGGTGGTCGAGGCGTTCGACGACCACGTCTACCACACGGTCATCGGGCGCACGGTCCGCTTCCCGGAGACCACGGTCGCCGGTGAGCCGATCACCACGTACGCCTCCAACTCCGTCGGCGCAGCCGCCTACCGTCAGCTCGCCAGGGAGGTGCTCGCCCGGTGTCACGCCGAGTGAGTCTGCCGGGGGCCGACGAACTCTTCCGTACGACAGGGGGAATGGCGCTTCAGCCGTCCGCGCCCCGGCGCTCCGCCAACGGTGAGGCCCGGGTGCCCGGGCCGGCCGGTGAGAGCGACGGGGTGGCGGCCGGCGGCGCGGAGGACGCGCCGCAGTCGGTGCCCGCGCAGGGCGGCGACGGCGAGGGCGCCGAGCATGCGGCGGCCGACGCCGGACAGACCGGCGCCGGGGAGTCCCGCACCAGGGGCGCCACCGGGGAGCGCACAGAGCGACGTCAGGACGCGCAGGAAGGTTCTGTCGCCGCCGACGGCCAGTCCCGCAAGCGCGGACGGCAGGCGGCCCGCCGGCCCAGCGGCCGGGAGCGGCACGACGAGAAGATCACCGTCTATGTCTCCGCCGAGGAGCTCATGGACCTGGAGCACGCCCGGCTGGTGCTCCGCGGCGAACACGGCCTGGCCGTGGACCGGGGGCGTATCGTCCGCGAGGCGGTCGCCGTGGTCCTCGCCGACCTGGAGAGCCGCGGGGACGCCAGCATCCTCGTACGACGGTTGCGCGGGCGGTAGCGGTAGCCTGCGGGGGCCATGACCTCGAACGACGTTCCCGCCCCCGCATCGGCCTCCGGCGGCGCAGCCGGCGGCCGCAGGCGTGCGCTGGGACGAGGTCCGGGAGCGGCGCCGCCCGAGCCGGTCGTACCGCTCGCACCGGTCGTCCCGCCTCCGCCGCCCGAGGCGGTGCTGTCCACAGCTGAGCCACCGGAGCCCCCGGCACCCTTGGAGCCCCCAGAACCCCTGGCAGCCCCGGCGGCCCCGGAACCCCCGGAACCCTTCGACGGGGTCTTCAAGGTTCGGCTCGCCAACTTCGAGGGGCCCTTCGACCTGCTGCTCCAGCTGATCTCCAAGCACAAGCTGGACGTCACCGAGGTCGCGCTGTCGAAGGTCACCGACGAGTTCATGGCGCACATCCGGGCGATGGGGCCCGACTGGGACCTGGACCAGACGACCGAGTTCCTGGTCGTGGCCGCCACCCTGCTCGATCTCAAGGCGGCCAGGCTGCTGCCCACCGCCGAGGTCGAGGACGAGGCCGACCTGGCGCTGCTGGAGGCCCGGGACCTGCTGTTCGCCCGGCTGCTCCAGTACCGGGCCTACAAGCAGATCGCCGACATCTTCACGCACCGCCTGGAGAGCGAGGCCCGCCGCTACCCCCGCACCGTCGGCCTCGAACCGCACCACGCCGAGCTGCTGCCCGAGGTGGTCATCAGCATCGGCCTGGAGGGGTTCGCGAAGCTCGCGGTCAAGGCGATGCAGCCCAGGGCGAAGCCGCAGGTGTACGTCGACCACATCCATGCGCCGCTGGTGAGCGTGCAGGAGCAGGCGGGGATCGTCGTCGCCCGCCTGAGGGAGCTCGGCGAGGCCAGTTTCCGGACGCTGGTGGACGACACCGACGACACCCTCACCGTCGTGGCCCGGTTCCTCGCCCTGCTGGAGCTGTACCGGGAGAAGGCCGTCGCCCTGGACCAGGAGACCGCGCTCGGCGAGCTGCTGGTGCGCTGGACCGGCGGGGACGGGGACGCGCAGCCGCTGGTCACGGACGAGTTCGACCGGCCGCCCGAGGAGCCCGAGAAGGACGCGAAGGAGACGGAGAAGTGAGCAGCGAGGAGACCGTCGCCGCACTGGACCTCAAGCCGGCCCTGGAGGCCGTCCTGATGGTCGTCGACGAGCCCGCGACCGAGGAGCACCTCGCGAAGATCCTCCAGCGGCCCCGGCGGAAGGTCGCGGACGCGCTGCGCGAGCTGGCCGACGAGTACACCGTGCAGGGCCGCGGCTTCGAGCTCAGGCTCGTCGCGGGCGGCTGGCGGTTCTACACCCGGCCCGAGTACGCGGCGGCCGTCGAGGGCTTCGTCCTGGACGGCCAGCAGGCGCGTCTCACGCAGGCCGCGCTGGAGACGCTGGCGGTCGTCGCGTACCGCCAGCCGGTCAGCCGCAGCAGGGTCTCCGCAGTGCGCGGAGTGAACTGCGACGGTGTGATGCGCACCCTCCTGCAGCGCGGTCTGGTCGAGGAGGCGGGCGCGGAACCCGAAACAGGTGCGATCCTGTACACGACGACGAACTACTTTCTGGAGCGGATGGGCCTGCGCGGCCTGGACGAGCTCCCGGAGCTCGCGCCCTTCCTCCCCGAGGCGGAGGCGATCGAGGCCGAGACGCTGGAAGGGGTCCCGTCGTTCGATCCGGACGCTCCGGATTCCGAGGACGCAGACGACAAGACGGAACTTTGATGCGAAGCAGCAGCGGCAGGAACAGCAGCGGAAACAACGGCGGGAGCCGTGGTGGCAACAGCGGCGGCCGCGGCGGGAGCAGCGGGGGCCGCGGTAATCCCCGCGGCGCCGGTGGCAACCGCGACGACAAGCAGGGCGGCCGGCCGAGCAAGCCCCGCCCCGAGGAGCGCCGCTACGACGTGGGCCCCGGCGCCTCCCCGGAGGGCCCCAAGTCCGGGCGCGGCGCTTCCGCGCGCGGCGGGGCCAAGGGCCGCCCGAAGCAGTCCCCGGGCACCGGTCGGGGGCGTTGGGCGCCCGCGACCTCCCGTGAGTACGACGCCCGGGCCGAGGAGCGCAACCGCGAGCGGTACGCGGGCAAGAAGGACGTCAAGCTGCCCAAGACCTTCCCGGGCGCCGAGCAGGAGGGCGAGCGGCTGCAGAAGATCCTGGCGCGCGCCGGCTACGGCTCCCGGCGGGCCTGCGAGGAGCTGATCGAGCAGGCGCGGGTCGAGGTCAACGGCGAGATCGTCCTGGAGCAGGGCAAGCGGGTCGACCCGGAGAACGACGAGGTCAAGGTCGACGGCCTGACGGTCGCCACCCAGTCCTACCAGTTCTTCTCGCTGAACAAGCCGGCCGGCGTCGTCTCCACGATGGAGGACAACGAGGGCCGTCAGTGCCTCGGCGACTACGTGACCAACCGCGAGACGCGGCTGTTCCACGTCGGTCGGCTCGACACCGAGACCGAGGGCGTCATCCTGCTCACCAACCACGGCGAGCTGGCCCACCGGCTGACCCACCCGAAGTACGGCGTGAAGAAGGTCTACCTCGCGCACATCGTCGGCCCGATCCCGCGCGACCTGGGCAAGAAGCTCAAGGACGGCATCCAGCTGGAGGACGGCTACGCGCGCGCGGACCACTTCCGGGTCGTCGAGCAGACCGGCAAGAACTACCTGGTCGAGGTGACCCTGCACGAGGGGCGCAAGCACATCGTGCGCCGGATGCTGGCGGAGGCCGGCTTCCCGGTCGACAAGCTGGTGCGCGTCTCCTTCGGGCCGATCACCCTGGGCGACCAGAAGTCGGGCTGGCTGCGACGGCTGTCCAACACCGAGGTCGGCATGCTGATGAAGGAAGTCGACCTCTAGGCGAAGTCGACCTCCGGTCGGCCCCTAAAGGACTCTTCAAGTGCTCGCCGAGCACTTGTGCGTGAGCGCACCCCCTTTTTATAGTCGTACTGACTATTAAAGAGGGGGTGTTCGCCGTGCAGGGCTACGGAGCCGGCTACGACAAGTACGCCCACGAGCCCTTCGCCGTCACCGTCGACCTCGCCGTCCTCACGCTGCGCGCGGGCGCCCTGCAGGTGCTGCTCGTCGAGCGCGGCCAGGAGCCGTACGCCGGACGGTGGGCGCTGCCCGGGGGCTTCGTGCTGCCGGACGAGTCCGCGGAGACGGCCGCCCGGCGCGAACTCGCCGAGGAGACCGGCCTGAAGGACGTCTCCGGGCTGCATCTGGAGCAGTTGCGCACCTACAGCGAGCCCGGCCGCGACCCCCGGATGCGTGTCGTGTCGGTCGCCTTCGCCGCCCTGCTGCCCGACGCGCCCGAGCCGATGAGCGGCGGCGACGCGACGCAGGCGCGCTGGATGCCGTACGAGGACGTCGAGCCGCTCGCCTTCGACCACGACCGGATCCTGGCCGACGCCCACGACCGGGTCGGCGGCAAACTCGAGTACACCTGCCTCGCCACCGCCTTCTGCCCGCCCGAGTTCACCCTCGGGGAGCTCCAGCAGGTCTACGAGACGGTGTGGGGGACGGGTCTGGACCGCCCCAACTTCCGTCGCAAGGTGCTCGCCACCCCGGGCTTCGTCGAGCCCGTCCCGGGGGCCGCACGGCTGACCGGAGGCCGCGGCAAGCCCGCCGCCCTCTACCGCGCGGGCGCCGCCGCCGCGCTCCACCCGCCCCTGCTGCGACCGCCCCGGGAAGGACGATCCGCATGACCACCTCGACCACAGTCCGCAAGCGCGCCACCGGCTCCCTGCTGGGCCTCGCCCTGGGCGACGCCCTCGGATTTCCGACGGAGTTCAACGACATCCCGTCGATCATCGCCAAGTGCGGGCCGTGGCGGGAGATGGAACTGCCCAAGCGCGCCTTCGTCTCCGACGACACCCAGATGACCCTCGCGGTGGGACGGGCCCTGCGGACCGCCATGGACCGGGGGCTGCTCATGCCGTCGGGGGTGGAGCGGCCGCTGCGCGCGGAGTTCGTGGCCTGGAACCGGTCCCCGGACAACAACCGGGCGCCCGGGAACACCTGCCTGACCGCCTGCGAGCTGCTCGAGGACGACAAACGTCTGTGGCAGGACGCCAGCCAGATCGGCTCCAAGGGCTGTGGCGCCAACATGCGGGTCGCGCCCCTCGGACTCGCCCCCGGGCTCAGCGAAGAGCAGCGCGCCGGCGGCGCCCAGCTCCAGGCCGGTCTCACCCACGGCCATCCCACCGCGCTCGCCGCCTCCGACCTCACCGCCCACGCCGTACGGCTGCTCGCGCACGGCGCGGCCCCGTCCGCGCTGATCGGGCTGCTGCGCTCGTACGCCGTCGAGAACCGCACCCGCTACTACCACCGCTGGCTCGGCGACCTGTGGACCCGCAGCCAGGACGCCGGTCCGGAGCAGTTCATCGCGCGCGGCTGGGACGAGTGCCTGGGCATGCTGGACCGGCTTCAGGAGGCCCTGCGCGACCCCTCGCCGGAGACCGACCCGTGCCTGGCCACGGGGGAGGGGTGGATCGCCGAGGAGGCCATGGCCACCGGTCTGCTGTGCTTCCTGCTCTTCCCCGACGAGCCGGTGACCGTACTGCGCCGGGCCGCCTGCACGTCCGGGGACTCCGACTCCATCGCCTGTCTGGCGGGCGCCTTCGCGGGCGCGTACGCCGGGGCGGACGCCTGGCCGACGGCGTGGGCGGACCGGATCGAGTACCAGGGGGAGCTGGTGACGCTCGGGGCGCTCTGGGACCAGTGACCCCGCGGGACGCCGTCCTGCCGCTCAGGTCAGCTTGATCGCACCGCCCTCGACCGTGATCTGCTCGGCGGGCAGCGGCCTGGGCGCCGGGCCGCCGGCCACCGAGCCGTCGGCGATGCGGAACTCGCTCTTGTGGCAGGGGCAGTGGATGATGCCGTCGGAGACGCTGCCGACGAGGCAGCTCTGATGGGTGCAGACCGCGGAGAACGCCTTGAAGTCGTCCTTCGTCGGCTGGGTGACGACGACCTTCTCGTCGGCGAAGATCTTGCCGCCGCCGACGGGGATGTCGGTCGTCTTGGCCAGTTCCTGACCGGCGGCGCCCGACGACGTTTTCTCGGACGAGGACGAGCTGTTGTTCTCGTCGCCGTAGTTGCTGCAGCCCACCGAGAGCGCAGCCGCCGCGCCGCCCGTCGCCAGGAGAACCGTGCGTCGTGTCGCGGGGGAAGTCATGTCGTCACTCCGAACGTGCGGAAGAACCAGAGGGCCGAGGTCAGCCAGATGATCGTGAGCGCGGCGAAGACGAGTCCGCCGACGACCGGCAGCAGCCATCCCGGGAGTCGCTCCCAGCGGAGCAGCAGCATCTTTGCACTGAAGGCGCCGAAGAAGAAGCAACCCAGGACGGAGTGCCACAAAACGCGCGATTCATATGTCTGATAGCCAAGCGCGTAGAGGCAGTGCACCGCAACCGGGACCGCGATCAGAAAGGCCACGCGGCCCGACCAGCGGTGCAGGGTGCCGGACCAGGCCGGCCCCGGCAGCTTCCCGTACAGCATCGACGCCGAGACGACCTGGACCAGCGCGAAGAACATCGCGGCCGTCGCCAGCCAGGACTTCACCGCGCCGGTGCTGCTGAACCCGGCCAGGTTGAAGGCCGTCCCGGCCGGATCGTGGACCTTGCCGTACACGCCCAGGGCGACCGCCACCGCGGCGGCGACCAGCGCCGGGACCAGATAGCGGGCCGGGCTCGGGGGGCGCTCGGAGGGCTCGGGGGCGGGGAAGTCCTGGGTGGCGGCGTTCGGATCGGCGGTCATGATGCTCCCTGCTCGACGGGGCGCTCGAAGGGGTCAGGGGGTTACGGGGAGTGCCGTGAGCTGTTCGCCGTCGATCGTCACCGCTCCGGTCTCCGGGTCGATGCGGGGCGCGGCGGAGGGCTTGCCGTTTCGGGTGACGATGCCGACCTGGCTGCCGTCCTTCAGGACGATCCAGCCGCCGTCGATGCTCGTGGAGGCCACCGTGGCCGTCGCCCGGTACAGCCCGGCCGGCTTCTTCGCGTTCTCCGCGGTGAAGGTGTAGTGCCCGCCGCCGACGTCGACCGTGCCGTCGATCTGCTTGCCGTCCTGGAGCGTGCCGTCCAGCTTCGCGCCGTTCTTCCCGGTGAGCATCATCGTGCCGTCGTCCCGTACCGGGCCCCTGAGCCAGGACTCCTTGGTACGGCCGTCGCAGAAGTACGCGACCGCCTTGCCGTCACGGACCTTGACGCCGACCGTCGCCGCCTTGTCGTCGGTGTGGCCGGAGTAGTCGGCGTCGAGGACCTGGGCGCGGGTGGGCGTCGGGGAGGGCGTCGGCGTGGGGGCGGCCACGCTGCGGCTGGGGGTCGGGCTCGGCGACTTCTCCTCCTGCGCGGACGAGGCGGTCTTCGTCCCTGTCGTCGCGTTGAGCGTCAGCAGGAACAGGCCGAGCACCAGTCCCGCGAGAAGGGTGAGCAGGGGTCCTGGACGCTTCATGTCGGGCCTTCCCCGATAGCGGGTGTCCTGCCGTCAGACTGACATGAGAGCGCAGCCCGCACCCGTCGTAAAGGGCGTATGGGGGTGTTGGGGGTGTTTCCGTCTCGGCACGCGGGCGGCGCGCACCCGACCGACGCCGCCTGACTAGGCTGGCTGCGCCGAGAGCCGTACTCCGGCACATCAGCAGACCAGCACATCGGTACTTCAGCGAGGAGCAGCGCCGTGGCGGTACGAGCGGTCCGGGGAGCCGTCCAACTCGAGCGGGACGAGGCCGGCCACATGGACGAGCAGGTCGGGGCTCTGCTCACCGCCGTCCTGGAGCGGAACGCGCTCAGCGCCGACGACCTGATCAGCATCTGGTTCACGGCCACGCCCGACCTGCACAGCGACTTCCCGGCCGCCGCGGCACGGGGGCTCGGCATCGTCGACGTGCCGCTGATCTGCGCGCAGGAACTCGAGGTCGACGGCGCCATGCCGAGGGTCGTGCGCATCCTCGCGCACATCGAGTCCGACCGGCCGCGCGCCGAGATCAGCCATGTCTACCTCGGCGCCGCGGCCGCCCTGCGCAAGGACATCGCCCAGTGAGGACAGCGCTGGTCATCGGAACCGGGCTGATCGGCACCTCCGCCGCCCTCGCCCTCGCCCAGCGGGGCGTCGTCGTCCACCTCGTCGACCACGACCCCGAGCAGGCCCGTACGGCGGCCGCGCTCGGCGCCGGCACCGACGACGAGCCCGAGGGCCCGGTCGACCTCGCGATCGTCGCCGCCCCGCCCGCCCACGTGGCCGCGGTGCTCGCCGACGCGATGCGCCGGGGGGTGGCCCGCGGCTACCTCGACGTGGCCAGCGTGAAGGGCGGGCCGCGCCGCGAGCTGGAGGCGCTCGGTCTCGACCTGTCGGCCTACATCGGCAGCCACCCCATGTCGGGGCGCGAGAAGTCCGGGCCGCTGGCCGCGACCGGCGACCTCTTCGAGGGCCGGCCCTGGGTGCTGACGCCGACCCGGGACACCGACACCGAGGTGCTGAACCTCGCCCTGGAACTGGTCTCGCACTGCCGGGCCGTTCCGGTGGTCATGGACGCGGACGCCCACGACCGCGCGGTGGCGCTGGTCTCCCACATGCCCCACCTGGTCTCCAGCATGGTCGCGGCGCGTCTGGAGAACGCCGAGGAGGCCGCCGTACGGCTGTGCGGACAGGGCATCCGGGACGTCACCCGGATCGCCGCCTCCGAGCCCGGGATGTGGATCGACATCCTGTCCGCGAACCCGGGGCCGGTCGCCGACCTGCTCACCGACGTCGCCGCCGACCTGGAGGAGACGGTCCGGGCCCTGCGCGCCCTGCAGTCCTCCGACGACGCCAAGCGCCGTGAGGGCGTCGGCGGCATCCAGGACGTCCTGCGCCGCGGCAACGCGGGCCAGGTCCGTGTCCCGGGCAAGCACGGGGCCGCTCCGCGGGTGTACGAGGTCGTCGCCGTGCTGATCGACGACCAGCCGGGGCAGCTGGCCCGTATCTTCGCCGACGCGGGGCAGGCGGGCGTCAACATCGAGGATGTGCGGATCGAGCATGCGACGGGGCAGCAGGCGGGGCTGGTGCAGTTGATGGTCGAGCCGAAGTCCGCGGTTCTGTTGTCCTCGGCGTTGCGTGAGCGAGGGTGGGCGTTGCGGCAGTAGGGCACCCGGCGTTGCGCCCGGCGTCCGGGGGCTGCCGCCCCCGGGCCCCCGCTGTCGGCCCTGAACGGGCCTCGTCCTCAATCGCCGGACGGGCTGGATGGTGCGGACCTCGGCCGAGAAGCCTCGCGTGGGCTGGATGGTGCGGGCCTCGGCCGGGAAGCCTCGCGTGGGCTGGGTGGTGCGGGTCGCGGCCGGGAAGCCTCGCGTCGGCTGGGTGGTGTGGGCCTCGGCCGGGAAGCCTCGGGTCGGCTGGGTGGTGTGGGCCTCGGCTGAGAAGCCTCGCGTGGGCCGGATGGTGCGGACCTCGGCCGAAAGGGTGACTCGTGGCCGGTAACCTTGTGTGGGGCACGATCGCGGCCCCGCACATCCACCGCCTCGCACCAGGAAGGTGTCCCCCCGTGGAAAACGGCGCCGCCCAGCCCGTGATTGTCGCCATCGACGGTCCCTCCGGCACGGGCAAGTCGAGCACGTCCAAGGCCGTGGCCGGCCGGCTCGGGCTGAGCTACCTGGACACCGGCGCCCAGTACCGGGCGATCACCTGGTGGATGGTGAGCAACGGGATAGACATCGATGACCCCTCGGCGATCGCCGCCGTCGTCGGAAAGCCCGAGATCCTCTCCGGCACCGACCCGGCCGACCCGACGATCACGGTCGACGGCGTCGACGTGGCCGGTCCGATCCGCACCCAGGACGTCACCTCCAAGGTCAGCGCGGTGAGCGCGGTACCGGAGGTGCGGGCCCGGATCACCGAGCTGCAGCGCTCGCTGGCCGCCTCCGCCGAGCGGGGGATCGTCGTCGAGGGCCGTGACATCGGCACGACCGTGCTGCCGGACGCCGACCTGAAGATCTTCCTCACCGCCTCCCCGGAGGCCCGCGCCGCCCGTCGCAGCGGTGAGCTGAAGGGCGCCGACGTCCACAGCACCCGCGAGGCGCTGATCAAGCGGGACGCCGCCGACTCCTCCCGCAAGACCTCCCCGCTCGCCAAGGCGGACGACGCCGTCGAGGTGGACACCACCGAGCTCACGCTGGCCCAGGTCATCGAGTGCGTCGTCGACCTCGTCGAGGAGAAGCGGGCCGCGAAGTGAGTACTGATTCCGTTTCCCTGCCCACGCAGAGAGGCGCCGAGATCGGGCGGCGCATCGGCGTCGGCCTGATGTACGGGCTGTGGCGGCCGCGCGTGCTGGGCGCCTGGAAGGTGCCCGCGAGCGGTCCGCTGATCTTCGCGGTCAACCACTCCCACAACATCGACGGCCCGATGGTCATCGGTGTGGCGCCCCGCGCTTCGCACTTCCTGGTGAAGAAAGAGGCCTTCATCGGCCCGATCGGCTCGTTCATGACCCACACTGGCCAGATCAAGGTCGACCGGGACACCACCGACCGCACGGCCATCACCCGGGCGCTGGGCGTCCTGGAGAACGGCGGGGTGCTCGGGATCTTCCCCGAGGGCACCCGGGGCGACGGCGACTTCGCCGCCCTGCGCGCCGGGCTCGCCTACTTCGCGGTGCGCAGCGGAGCGCCGATCGTGCCCGTCGCCGTGCTGGGAAGCACCGAGCGGCGCGGACGGTTGATAAAGGCGCTGCCCGCGCTGCGCTCGCGCGTCGACGTCGTCTTCGGCGAGCCGTTCGACGCGGGCGACGGCAGCGGACGGCGCACCCGCAAGGCGCTGGACGAGGCGACCGAACGCATCCAGAAACAGCTGGCCGCCCACCTGGAAAACGCCAGGCGCCTGACCGGGCGCTGAGCGACACTGAATACCGAGTAGTGGATCAACCCGAACAAAACGGCTGCTCCACCGATCACCACGAATGAACGACGAGGTACGGACTTCATGAACGACCACACCCAGCCCGACGGCTCGGACGGCTTCGAGCACGATCACGGGGCGCTCGGTGACACCGAGTACGCGGAGTTCATGGAGCTCGCCGCCGTCGAGGGCTTCGACGTCGAGGACGTCGAGGGCGCCATCGAGGAGGCCGGGCACGGCCCGCTGCCCGTGCTCGCCGTCATCGGCCGCCCGAACGTCGGCAAGTCGACCCTGGTGAACCGGATCATCGGCCGCCGCGAGGCCGTCGTCGAGGACAAGCCGGGCGTCACCCGCGACCGTGTGACCTACGAGGCCGAGTGGGCGGGCCGCCGCTTCAAGGTCGTCGACACCGGCGGCTGGGAGCAGGACGTCCTCGGCATCGACGCCTCCGTGGCCGCGCAGGCCGAGTACGCGATCGAGGCGGCCGACGCCGTCGTCTTCGTCGTCGACGCCAAGGTCGGCGCGACCGACACCGACGAAGCGGTCGTGCGGCTGCTGCGCAAGGCCGGCAAGCCCGTCGTGCTGGCCGCCAACAAGGTCGACGGCCAGAGCGGCGAGGCCGACGCGGCCTACCTGTGGTCGCTGGGCCTCGGCGAGCCGCACCCCATCTCCGCGCTGCACGGCCGCGGCACCGGCGACATGCTGGACGCCGTCCTGGAGGCGCTGCCGGAGGCCCCCGAGCAGACCTTCGGCACCGCCGTCGGCGGCCCGCGTCGCATCGCGCTCATCGGCCGCCCGAACGTCGGCAAGTCCTCGCTGCTGAACAAGGTGGCGGGCGAGGAGCGCGTCGTCGTCAACGAGATCGCGGGCACCACCCGTGACCCGGTCGACGAGCTCATCGAACTCGGCGGCGTGATCTGGAAGTTCGTCGACACGGCGGGCATCCGCAAGCGCGTCCACCTCCAGCAGGGCGCCGACTACTACGCCTCGCTGCGCACCGCGGCCGCCGTTGAGAAGGCCGAGGTGGCGGTCATCCTGATCGACGGCTCGGAGTCCATCTCGGTCCAGGACCAGCGCATCGTCACCATGGCCGTCGACGCGGGCCGTGCGATCGTCATCGCCTACAACAAGTGGGACACCCTCGACGAGGAGCGCCGCTACTACCTGGAGCGGGAGATCGAGACCGAGTTCGCCCAGGTCGCATGGGCGCCCCGGGTGAACGTCTCCGCGCGCACCGGCCGGCACATGGAGAAGCTGGTCCCGGCGATCGAGACCGCCCTGGCCGGCTGGGAGACCCGCGTTCCGACGGGCCGCCTCAACGCCTTCCTCGGCGAGCTGGTCGCGGCCCATCCGCACCCGGTCCGGGGCGGCAAGCAGCCCCGCATCCTCTTCGGCACCCAGGCCGGCACCAAGCCGCCGCGGTTCGTGCTCTTCGCCTCCGGCTTCATCGAGGCGGGCTACCGGCGCTTCATCGAGCGCCGGCTGCGGGAGGAGTTCGGCTTCGACGGCACCCCGATCCACATCTCGGTGCGGGTGCGCGAGAAGCGCGGCGGCAACAAGAAGAAGTGAACCGGCAGAAGTGAACAGGCAGAAGTAACGTCCGCGCATGAGGGGAGGGCGGTACCCGTGGTTACGGGTACCGCCCTCGAAACCGCGGTGGACGACCGCCCACGCGTCCTTGGCGTAGTACGTCTCGTCGAATATCACCTTCTTCGGGC
>NZ_JBSFWB010000058.1:0-38773 GCF_053592635.1 Streptomyces sp. NPDC002623
TTGTTTTTGTGGTTGGTGGTGGGGGTGGGTGGGGGGGGGGGGGGGGGGGGGGGTCGCCGTCCCTGGGGGCTGCCGCCCCCAGACCCCCGCTGTCGGCCTGAACGGCCTCGTCCTCAAACGCCGGACGGGCTGAAATGCCCTGACCGGCGCTCAAGAGGTCACCCCAGACGAGCGGATTTGATGCACGTCCCTCTCAACGGCTCCGGCGTCCACAGCACGCTCATCGTCGCCGTCACTCCCAGCAGCAGCGCCCATCTCACCTGCGTCGCCACCCAGTAGGGGTCCTGAGGCGTTCCCAGCAGGCCCCATCGGTTGGGGATCAGTACCGCCAGCACGGCCGCCACGCCGAGCCAGATCGCCGTGGGCCTGCCGGCCTCCGCCGTGTCCGTGAAGCGGATCGCAGCCGTGGCCAGGGCCAGGGCACCGACGGCCATCGCCGCGGCCTCCAGTGTCGCCGGGCCCAGTGCCGGACGGGTCGGGGCGGGCAGGAGGAGCAGGGCGGCCGCCCACCACAGGGCCGTGAGGGGGGCGGTGAGAGCCAGCCGCAGGGCGGCTCGCGGGGCCCGGCCCAAGGGCGTCGCCGCGGTTGTGTTCCGGGCCGGGTCGTCCAGGAGGAAGGCGAGACCCAGTGCGCCGATGAGCGCGGTCAGGCGCAGGATCAACCGGCCCAGGTCGGCGTCCGGCGCATGGTCCGACAGACGTGTCGTGCCCGCCAGCAGCAGGCCCAGTCCGCCGGCCGTGGACAGCGCCCGCCAGGGGAGACTGCGCCACACCGGCTGCACCAGGGAGCGGAGCAGCGCTCCCGAGACCGCCTGTGAGCTCATCTGTCCTTGTCCTCCCCCTCGTCCTCCTCCGATTTGTCCTACTCCGATTCGTCGCACTCTTCCGCCTCCTTCGGTACCGGGACCCCCAGCAGCTTCGCCGCCTGGGCCGTCGTGGTGGCCTTGGATGTCAGTTCCGTCCAGTGGGCCTTGACGCGGGCCGTCACCTCGGTGCGCGGGCGGGCCAGGAGCTCCCGGACGATCGTCGTCTGGTTCGCCGTCATGCTCAGCGCGTTCGTCGGGGTCAGGGCCAGACCGGAACCCTCGGTGCTGTCGTCCAGGCGGACGTGCTGGAACGTCTCCGACGGTGCGGGGTCGCTGCCCAGGGCCAGCCACATGATGGCCACCGGTCGGGCGTCGCGGCACATCTCCTGCTCCGTCGCGCTCTCCGTGCCCGCCACGAGGACCGTGGCGACGCCGACCGCGAACTCCGGGACGCGGTTGCCGCCCCAGCGGGTGCCGACCGTCACCTCGTCAGGCGTGGTGGAGGAGTCCAGGGCGGCGTCGACCTCCACTCCGCCGGCGGTGTAGATGCGCTGGCGGACCGTCAGCTCGGCCTGCGCGGCCGTGCCTCCCGCCAGTGACCGGACGCGGTCGACCACCCCGGCCCAGTCCGACCGCACGCCGCTCCACTCGGGGAACGAGCAGTACGTCGAACCGCCGTACGTCGAGCAGGACTGGACCTTCTGCGGGGACTCGGACGCTGTCCTGCGCGCCGCTTCCAGGCCTGCCGAGTCGCGCGGGAGCTGGCCGATCGCCCCGACCGCGGTGACCGCGAGGGCGAGTGCGGTCGCCGCCTTGACGGCTCGAGTGCGGCCGCCGCTCACCAGCAGGGCCACACAGGCCAGCAGGGCGCACAGGGCCGCCACATACAGCGCGTGCCAGTCCGCGGGGCGGCCGAGCAGGTCGGAGGGCACCGGGTCGCCGCCGGTGTCGGCGGTGAAGAGGATCGGGGCCAGCCAGGCCACCCATCTGCCTGCGTCCATGACCGCGGAGGCGATGACGACGAGCATGTAGAAGGCGATGGAGAACAGTATGGGAACGAAGGGCGAGGGCAGCAGACGGGCCAGCAGCACTCCCAGGACACCGGCCAGCAGGACGCTCAGGGGTGCGACGGCCAGTTCCCCGAACGAGCCGTGGCCGATCGCACCGGGCTTCATCGCCTCCCGGGTGTACTCGGCCGCCACGACGAGGGCGGTGAGCACCGCGTACGGGATCACGGAGAGCACATGGGCGAGGGTGCGCCGCCACGGTTCCATGGCCAGAACGGCGAACTGCTGCACCGTGCCCCGCTTCCGTGAGCGCAGCGCGGCCGAGTTGGTGCAGATGAGGACGGCGATGGCGAACAGCAGGGGTGCGATCTGGGTGCGGCGGTCGACCGTGTTGAGGACGGGGTAGTCGTCCATGCCGTCGTTGCTCATCAGCCGCAGGGCGACGAAGCCGACGTAGAGGGCGAAGTTGAGCAGTATCGGGATCTGCAGGAGCAGCTCACGGGCCTCGAAGCGGGCGAGGGCGAGAACGGCTCCGCTGCGGCGGCCCTCGGAAGGGGGCTCGGCGAGCGCGGGAGCCGGTTCGGTGCGCGCCGGGGTCGTGGTGCTCATGCCGACACCTCCGCGCTCTCACCGTCGAGGGCGAGCAGATAGCCGTCCTCCAGGGTGGGTTCGAGGAGGTCCGCGCCGGTCGGCGGGTCGCCGATGTTGCGGAAGGCGCCGGTGCCGGTGCGCCAGCCGGCCAGGGCGTTCGGGTCGCGTTCCGTGCTGCTCCAGACCCGGCCGGCCGCGCGGGCGGTCAGCTCGGCCGGGGTGCCCTCGAAGCGGATGCGGCCGTGGACCAGGACCACGACCCGGTGGCAGAGCATCGCCACGTCCTCCGTCTGGTGGGTGGACAGCAGCACCGTGCGGCCCTCGCCGGCCTGGGCGATCAACTCACGGAAGCGCATGCGCTGTTCGGGGTCGAGGCCGACGGTCGGTTCGTCCAGCACGAGGAAGCCGGGGTCGCCGACGAGTGCGGCGGCCAGTGCGACGCGCTGCCGCATGCCGCCGGACAGCCGCTTGATGCGCTGGCCGCGCACCTCCGAGAGGTCGACGGCCTCCAGCACCCGCCGCACCTCGCGCAGCCGGGCCCCGCGATTGGTCAGCTCCTTCAGGATCGCCACGTAGTCGACGAACTCGAAGGCCGTGAAGTCCGGGTGGAACCCGGGGGTCTGGGGCAGATAGCCGAGCGTGCGGCGCAGCGCGAGCCGGCCGGAGGCGGTGCCGGGGTCGTGGCCGAGGGCGGTGAACTTCCCGCCGTCGGGCGGCACTGCGGTGGCGAGCACCCGCAGCAGGGTGGTCTTGCCCGCGCCGTTGGGTCCGAGCAGCCCGGTGACCCCACGGCTCAGCCGCAGCGAGACCCCGTCGAGAGCGCGGGTCCCGCCGAAGCGCAGGGAGAGGTCGGTGGCCGTCAGGGTGGCGGGGCCGGGACCGGGGTCGGTGTTCGTTGCGGTGGTCATGTGGGGCTCCTGGGAGTCCGGGTCCGGTCGGCGGGCGGGTACGGGGGCGGGGCGCGGTGTCATGCCGTGCCGCCGTCCCGGAAGCCGGCCATGGGGCGGGCGTCGAAGCGGTCTCGGGCCTGGTAGAGGAGCAGTGCGGCGAGGGCCGCCACCGCCGCCGCGGCCGACTGACCTGCCGTCGTGAAGGGGGCGAGCGTGTCGTGCGCGGGCGTCTGCGCCTTGGCCACCAGCAGCAGCGTGAGCCACGCGCCGCCGACCAGGACGGGGGCGACGACCGGACCCAGCCGGGCGGTCAGCGCGAGTCCCGTCGCGGTGAGGGCGAGTGCGGGCAGCAGCCAGGTCAGGGCCAGCAGCCCGTACCCCGGAAGGGCCAGCGTCGCCAGGCCGT
Source organism: Streptomyces sp. NPDC002623 (assembly GCF_053592635.1). Classification (NCBI taxonomy): domain Bacteria; kingdom Bacillati; phylum Actinomycetota; class Actinomycetes; order Kitasatosporales; family Streptomycetaceae; genus Streptomyces; species Streptomyces sp. NPDC002623. The sequence goes on from NZ_JBSFWB010000058.1 coordinate 3,701, forward strand.
TGAAGGCCAGGCCCGCGGTGAGCACCGCCACCGTACGGATCATCAGCAGCCGGAAGCCGTGCAGCGGGGCGACGACGGCCATCTCGTACGTCGGGTCCAGGGACGGGCCGTACGACAGGGCGACCCCGGCGAGCGGAAGCAGCGGGGCGAGTGCGAGGAACAGCGCCGGCTGGTCGGCCATGCGCACCGCCAGCACGGTCATGACCAGCAGGAACAGCACCGACAGCAGCCAGGATCTGCGCAGCACCGGCGTCGCGGCGAGGAGCCGCGCGGTGTGGTCCGCCACGCCGAGGCGCACCAGCAGCCGTTCGAGGAGGGCGGGCCGTGGCGCGTCCAGCTCCGCGTCCAGCCGCTCCCAGGCGGAGTCGAGCGCGACCGGGTCGGTGGCCCCGGCGAGCCGCTCCCGGCACTGTGCGCACCCGGTGAGGTGGGTGTCGGCGGACCAGAGCAGGGGTGGCGCCAACTCGCCGTGCGCGTAGGCGCGCAGGTCTTCTTCAGCCACGTGCCATGTCATGCCAGGTCCTCCTTCGACTGCTCGTTGGACTGCTCGTCGCCCGGGCGGGCGCGCAGGCCCACCCCGCACACGTACCGCCTCATGCCAGCGCCTCCCGCAGTTGCTTGCGGGCGCGCAGGGCCCGCGTCTTGACGGTGCCGGGCGGGATGCCGAGCAGTACGGCCGCCTCCCGGGTGGTGAGCCCGTCGATGACGGTCGCCTGCAGGACGGCCCGCAGTTCCGGCGAGAGCCGGGTGAGGGCCCCGGCGAGGTCCCCGTGCTCCACCCCCGCGAGCACGCGTTCCTCCGCCGAGGCCTCGTCCCGGTGGCGCAGGCGGGCCAGCGCCTGGCGCAGCCGGCCACGGGCGCCGTCGCCGCGCACCGCGTCGACCAGGCGGCGCGCGGCGATGCGCCACAGCCAGCCGGCCGCGTCGGGGTGGCCCTCGTCGCGGTAGCGGGCGGTGCCCCGCCACACCGCGAGGAACGTCTCCTGAACGACGTCGTCGACTATCCCGGCGTCGGCGCAGCGGCCGCGCATGCGCGCGGTCAACCACGGGGCGTACCGCCGGTACAGCTCCTCGAAGGCGTGACGGTCCCGGTCCGCCGCGATGGCCCGCAGCAGCTCCCCGTCGCTTCTCGTTTCGCTCACATCCCCTCATCGGACCGGCCCCGCCGATCGGTTCACGGTTCGCGGCACGAGTTTTTCTTGACATGCGCACCGCCTTTGCACCACCCTTTCACTACTCAATTAGTGAAAGGGTGGTTGTCCAGTGGTCGAATACCGCATCGACCGGCACAGCGGCGTGGCCACCTACGTGCAGATCGTCCAGCAGACCAAGCAGGCCCTGCGTCTGGGCATGCTGCAGGCCGGCGACAAGCTCCCCACCGCCCGCGAGGTCGTCGAGGCGACCGCCATCAACCCGAACACCGTGCTGAAGGCGTACCGCGAGCTGGAGCGCGACGGGCTGGTGGAGGCCCGGCGCGGTCTCGGCACCTTCGTGCGGCGCGGGCTGAGCACCGCCCCGGCCGACTCGCCCCTGCGCACGGAACTGGACGGCTGGGCCGTGCGGGCCCGAAAGGCCGGGCTGGACCGCGACGACGTGGCCGCGCTCTTCACCGCCGTACTCGACGAACGCTTCGCCGTTTCCACCCAGAACGAGCACCTCCAGGGAGACCCCTCATGACCGACACCGCCATGGCGGCCACCGCGCTCGGCAAGCGTTTCGGCCGACGCGGGGGCTGGGCGCTGCGCGACTGCACGTTCCGCCTCCCCGCCGGGCGCGTCTGTGCCGTCGTCGGCCCCAACGGCGCGGGCAAGTCCACGCTCCTCAGCCTCGCCGCCGGTCTGCTCGCCCCCACCGAGGGCGGGGTCACCGTCCTCGGCACGGACCCGGCGTCCGCACGTGCGCGTGTCGGCTACGTCGCCCAGGACAAGCCCCTGTACCCGCAGCTCACCGTCGCCGAGACGCTCCTCGTGGGCGCCGATCTCAACCCGGGGCGCTGGGACGTCGAGACCGCCGAGGGGATCGTCGCCGCGGGTGATCTCGACCCCCGGAAGAAGATCCGCGCCCTCTCCGGCGGCCAGCGCACCCGGGTCGCGCTCGCCCTGGCCCTGGCCAAGCAGCCCGAACTGCTGCTCCTCGACGAGCCGATGGCCGACCTCGACCCGCTGGCCCGGCACGAGCTGATGGGCACCCTGATGGCACGGGCGGCGCAGTACGGCACGACGATCGTGATGTCGTCGCACGTCGTCGCCGAACTGGAGGACTCCTGCGACCATCTGCTGCTGGTCGGCGGCGGCCAGGTGCGCCTCGCCGGTGAGATCGACGACCTGCTCGCCGCCCACGCGCGCGTGAGCGCCACCGTCCCGGTGGCCGACTCCCCGGCCCAGGCCCCCGAGCTCACCCCGCACGCCGTCGTCGAGTCGCGCGTCACCGGACGTCAGCTGACCGCCCTGGTGCGTCCGGCGGGCCCGCTCCCCGACGGCTGGCGCACCTCGACGCCCTCCCTGGAGGAGCTCGTCCTCGCCTACCTGCGCAACCCGCAGGCCGCCCCGCTCGCCCCGGCCCAACCCGAGGAGGCCACCGTATGAGCACGCTCACCCTCGGCTCCGGCCCGACGGCCCCCGCCGCCAAGAGCACCCCCGCCCCCGGAACCCGCTGGCTGCTCCGCCTGCACCGGCCCGCCCTCTACGGATGGATCGGCGTCGTCGCCGTCCTGGGCCTCGCCCTCATATGGCTGTGGGGCCCGCTGACCGACTCGGCGATCGAGGGCTGGCGGCAGTACCGCGCATGCGAGTACGACAGCTTCTGCGCCTACGACCAGAACGCGATCGTCCGCTACAAGAGCGTGTACATGTACACGACCGGCGCACTGACCGCGCTCCCCTTCGTCGTCGCGGCCTGGGCAGGCGCCTCCCTGGTCGGCCGCGAGCTGGAGCACGGCACCGCGCAGCTCGCCTGGACGCAGGGCCTGTCCCCGGTCCGCTGGCTGGCCACCAAGCTCGCCGTCCCCGCCGTCCTGGTCGCCGCGGGCACCGGTGCGCTGGTCACGCTGCACCGCCTGCTGTGGTCGAAGGGCGACGGCCGGATCGACACCGCCAAGAACTGGCACGACAGCCTGACCCTGCACACCAACGGCCCCACCACGGTCGCCCTCGCCCTGACCGGCCTGGCCGGCGGCGCCCTCGCCGGCCTGCTGCTGCGCCGCACGCTGCCCGCGCTGATGCTCGCCCTGGGCTTCGTCGCCGCCCTGCGCGTGCTGGCCGACCTCGTCATGCCCCGTCTGTGGCCGACCGTCACCCAGGTCAGCAGCCTCGGCGACGGCTACCGCAGCGACGGCATGCAGGTCGACTCGGGCCTGGTCACCTCCACCGGCGCGCACATCGCCGACCCCGGCTGCGGACCGGCGTCCATCTCCGACACCTGCGCCGCCCTCTACGACAAGCTCGACGCGACCGGCTACTACTCCTCCTACCACCCCGAGTCCCACTACTGGCCGCTCCAGCTGACCACGACCGCTCTCCTGCTGGCCGTGGCCGTCGCCCTCACCACGGCCGCGTTCGTCCTGCTCAGGCGCACGACCGCCACCACCCCGCGCGCCGCCCGGGAGGCTGCCGTATGACCGCCGTCGCCCCTGAGAGCACTCCGAACAGCACGCCGGACAGCACGCCCGCGCGGGCCGACCGCGGCGGTGCGGACGGCCGCAGGGCCTGGGGCGTCGCCCGTACCGTGCTGCGGGTGCACCGGGCCGCCCTCGTCGTGTGGGCACTCGCCGTGGCGGGCCTGAGCGGCTGGCTGGTGTGGCTCACGCAGGTTTCCGCCGCAGCCGAGCGCGAGGCGGTGGAGGCCTGCGACCGGGCGGGCCAGGACTGGTGCGACACGACCATGGGCTGGACCGGCTACAGCCCGCCGGTCGAGTGGATCGGCCTGCTCACCGGCTATCTCTTCCTCGCCGTCGCCGCCTTCGCGGGCAGCGCCCTCATCGGCCGCGAGCTGGAGAGCGGCACCGCGCGCCTCGCCTGGACCCAGGGCGTCTCGCCCAGCCGCTGGCTGGCCGCCAAGCTCGCCGTCCCCGCCCTGGTGGTGACCGTCGGCGCCACCGCCCTGGTCCTCGTGTACCGCTGGGCCTGGGCCGCCAACCAGGACCTGATGTACAACGACTGGAAGGCCGGCAGCGCCTTCCTCTCCCGCGGCCCGACCACCGTCGCGTACGCCCTCTGCGCCCTCGCCGTCGGAACCCTGATCGCGCTCCTGCTGCGCCGTACGCTGCCCGCCCTCGCCGTCTCCATTGCCGCGACCGGGCTGCTCGGCTACCTGGTGGCGCATTTCCGGAGCTCCTACTGGCCCGCGCTGACCGTCACCTCGACCACGCAGGACGTCGAGTATCCGGACAGCGCGTGGGAGCTGGCGAACGGCGCCATCGTCCACGGCCGGCGCGACCCGGACTTCGACATCTGGCAATGCGACGCCACGGTCGCCGAGGGCCGTCGCTGCCTCGACGACCTGGGCTTCTCCGGCACCTATCTCACCTACCACCCGGAGTCCCACTACTGGCCGCTCCAGTTCGTGGAGAGCGGCATCGTCCTCGCGGTGGCGGCCGCCGCGACCACGGCCGCCTTCCTGCTGCTGCGCCGCCGCACGGCCTGAAACCGCCGATCCCGGGCGATCACCGCCGATCCCGTGCGGATGCCGGGGTGTGTACGTCCCTCCACGGGGGGAAGGACGTACACGCCCCGCGCGCGTGGTCGCCCCACCGGTGCTTCTTCCGACCCCCGCGAGCCGCCCCCCGATATCCCGCACGCCATGTCGCCGTAACCATTGGTTCAGACGACCTTGCGAGGCTCGGCGAATGAAGCCCGCCGTGCCCGAGCCTTCGCCGCCTCCCGAGGGAAATCAGCCCCAGGGAAGCTCCGCCGCGATCCCGCCCGCACGTTCCGACGCGCCTGTATCACTGTTGGCGCGGAAGAATGGGTACATGAGCCAGCCAGAGACCCAGGCCGAGATCCAGCACGCGCAGCCCTCCGTGGGCTCCATAGCCGCACACCGCCCGCACACCGTGGCTGCCGTGGTCTCCGATCTGGAGCCCGACATCGACGCCGACCTCGACACCTACGAGGAGGCGCCGTACGACGGCCCCCAGCTGCCGCAGGGCCGTTTCCTGGACCGGGAGCGCAGCTGGCTCGCGTTCAACGAGCGCGTCCTGGAGCTGGCCGAGGACCCGAACACCCCGCTCCTCGAACGGGCCAACTTCCTCGCCATCTTCGCCAGCAACCTGGACGAGTTCTTCATGGTCCGGGTGGCCGGACTGAAGCGCCGGATCGCCACCGGGGTCGCCACCCGTTCGGCCTCCGGTCTCCAGCCGCGCGAGGTGCTGGAGATGATCTGGGCCCGCTCGCGCGAGCTCATGGCCCGGCACGCCGCGACCTACCACGAGGACATCGCCCCCGCCCTCGCGGAGGAGGGCATACACCTGGTCCGCTGGAGCGAGCTGACGGAGAAGGAGCAGGCCCGCCTCTTCACGCTGTTCCGGCACCAGATCTTCCCGGTCCTCACCCCGCTCGCCGTCGACCCCGCGCACCCCTTCCCGTACATCTCGGGTCTCTCGCTGAACCTCGCGGTCGTCGTGCGCAACCCGGTCAGCGGCAACAAGCACTTCGCGCGCGTCAAGGTGCCGCCGCTGCTGTCCCGCTTCCTGGAGAGCAGCCCGGGCCGCTACGTCCCCATCGAGGACGTCATCGGCGCGCACCTGGAGGAGCTGTTCCCGGGCATGGAGGTGCTGGAGCACCACGCCTTCCGGCTCACCCGCAACGAGGACCTGGAGGTCGAGGAGGACGACGCCGAGAACCTCCTCCAGGCCCTGGAGAAGGAACTGATGCGGCGCCGCTTCGGGCCGCCGGTGCGGCTGGAGGTCGAGGAGTCCATCGACCGCGAGGTGCTCGACCTTCTCGTGCGCGAGCTGAAGATCAGCGAGGCCGAGGTCTACCCGCTGCCCGGCCCGCTCGACCTCACCGGTCTCTTCCGCATCCACGGTCTCGACCGCCCCGAGCTGAAGTACAAGAAGTTCATCGCCGGCACGCACCGTGACCTCGCCGAGGTGGAGTCCGCCTCCGCCCCCGACATCTTCGGCGCGCTGCGCAACCGCGATGTGCTCCTGCACCACCCGTACGACAGCTTCTCCACCTCCGTCCAGGCGTTCCTGGAGCAGGCGGCCGCCGACCCGGACGTCCTCGCCATCAAGCAGACCCTGTACCGGACCTCGGGCGACTCCCCGATAGTCGACGCGCTCATCGAGGCCGCCGAGTCCGGCAAGCAGGTTCTCGTCCTGGTCGAGATCAAGGCCCGGTTCGACGAGCACGCCAACATCAAGTGGGCGCGCAAGCTGGAGGAGGCCGGCTGTCACGTCGTCTACGGCCTCGTCGGTCTGAAGACCCACTGCAAGCTGTCGCTGGTGGTCCGCCAGGAGGGCGAGACGCTGCGGCGCTACTGCCACGTCGGCACCGGCAACTACCACCCGAAGACGGCCCGGCTGTACGAGGACCTCGGCGTGCTCACCGCCGACCCGCAGGTCGGCGCGGACCTCTCCGACCTCTTCAACCGGCTCTCCGGCTACTCCCGCCGCGAGACCTACCGCCGACTCCTCGTCGCCCCCAAGTCCCTGCGTGACGGCCTGATCTCACGCATCGACAAGGAGATACAGCACCACCGCGCGGGACGGCCCGCGCACGTCCGCATCAAGGTCAACTCGATCGTCGACGAAGCCCTCATCGACTCGCTCTACCGCGCGTCCCAGGCGGGCGTGCCGGTCGACGTGTGGGTGCGCGGCATCTGTGCGGTGCGCCCGGGCGTGCCGGGCCTCTCGGAGAACATCCGGGTCCGCTCCATCCTCGGCCGCTTCCTCGAGCACTCCCGTGTCTTCGGCTTCGGCAACGGCGGGGAGCCCGAGGTGTGGATCGGCAGCGCCGACATGATGCACCGCAACCTCGACCGCCGTATCGAGGCCCTGGTCAGGGTCACGGACACGGCCCACCGGGCGTCCCTGAACCGGATGCTGGAGACGGGCATGTCCGACTCCACCGCCTCCTGGCACCTCGGCCCGGACGGCGAGTGGATCCGGCACGCGACCGACGCGGACGGCGCGCCCCTGCGCAACATCCAGGAGATGTTCATAGACGCCCGGAGGCGCCGGCGTGGCACAGCGACACCATGACCTGACGGACCCCGCGGCCCAGACCGCGACCGGGCCCGCGACAACGGGGGACGCCCTCGCGGGCTACCTCCGGGCCCAGGCCACGGAGTTCCTCCGCGCACTGCGGCTGCACCGGGAGACGGGGGGCGCCACGTCGAACGGCTCCTCGGGCGGCTCGAACGGCGCCGAGGAGCACCGGGACGACGCGGCGCGCGCCCTGCGCCGCTCGGCCCGCCGCATCAGCGGCAGCCTGCACACCTTCCGGCCCCTCCTCGACCACGAGTGGTCGGAGGGGATCCGCCCCGAACTGGCCTGGCTGTCGGGCACGCTGGCCCTGGAGCACGCGTACGGGGCCCGGCTGGAGCGGCTGCTGCTGGCGCTGAACCGGCTGTCGGGCTCGACCCCGGTACCGCCCCAGGCCCAGGCGACGGGCCCGGGCCGCACCGCCTCGGGCCCGAACCGGGCCGCGCACCCGGCGACCCCGGACCGCGGCAACCTCACCGTGGGCGCGGCGAAGGCCGGCGCGCTCCTGGACCGTCAGCTCACCCTCGCCCGCACCCGGGCCCACTCGACCGCCCTCCAGGCCCTCGGCTCCTCCCGCTTCCACGCCGTCGCGGACAAGGTCGCCGTCCTGGCCAGCGAGGTGCCGCTCACGCCGGCCGCCTCCACCACCGACCTGTGCCCGCTCGCCGCGGCGGCCGAGGAGCGCCTCGTCGACGCGGTCGCCGCGCTCCCGCTGGTCACCGCGGGCAGCCCGTACAACGCGGAGGCCCTGATCCACGGCCTCTCCCCGGACCCGGCCCCGCACCCGCAGGACGCGCCCTGGCACCAGGTCCGTCTCCTGCTGCGCCTGCACCGGTACGCGTGCGAGGTCGTGCACGGCCGCAGCACCCCTCTGGACGTCCGGCTGCTCACCGCGGGCCAGGCCCTCGACCGGCACCGGGACGCCTCGGAGGCGGCGTCGGCCGCGGCGCAGGCGGCCCGTACGCCCCGGATCGCTCCCGCGACGGCGTACGCGCTCGGCGTGCTGCACGCGGACCAGCGGCACGAGGTGGAGGCGGCCCGTTACACGTTCCAGCGCGCGTGGCAGAAGCAGCCCATCGGCACACCCTGACCGGACCCGGCGCACCCTGACCGGACAGCGCACCCCGAACAGACAGGCGGTGAGAACCAGGTGAGCACGGCGAACACCCCCGACCGCCCCACCGGCGCCCCCGACCAGTCCGCCGACCGCACCGGCCCCACCGGCCCCACGGGCGCCCCCGACCAGTCCACCGACCCCGCCGACTCCGTCGTCCAGGCGGCCGGTTGTGTCCTGTGGCGGCGTTCGCCGGCGGCGGCGGGCGGACTGGAGATATGCCTCGTCCACCGCCCCAAGTACGACGACTGGTCGCACCCCAAGGGCAAGCTGAAACGCGGCGAGGACCCGCTCGCGGGCGCGCTGCGCGAGGTGGAGGAGGAGACTGGGCATCGGGCCGTGCCCGGCGCCCGGCTCCCCACCGCCGAGTACGAGGCGAACGGCCGCCCGAAGCAGGTCCGCTACTGGGCGGCGGAGGCCGTCTCCGGCATGTTCGTCGTCAACCACGAGGTCGACCGGCTCGTCTGGCTCCCGCCACCGGCTGCTCGCGACCGGCTCACCCAGCCGAGGGACCGCACGCTCGTGGACGCCCTGCTGCACGTCCTGCACCTGGCATAACGGGTAGGGAAACAGGGCGGGTCACCGGAATCGGCCTGTGTCCTCGACGTAAGCGTTCCGTGACCTAACCGCACCGTCCCCAGGGGTTCACCCTCCGTTCACCCGCACCCGTAAGCGGCTTCACCTGATCTGCCTAATTTCGGCCTTACGCGGTGCGGCACGTGAACCGAATGGACACGCCGGACCGACCAGACTTTGCACACTCCGCACGCCGCCGGAATTCAGGACGGCGGCTCCTGGAAGGATCTTCCTCAAGTGAAGCTTCAGCGCATGAACCGGCGGGCTCTCTCCCTCGGTGCTCTCGCCGTCTCCGGCGCCCTGGCCCTCACGGCGTGCGGCTCCGACGACACCGGCTCCAGCAGCGACAGCAGCAGCTCCTCCGCCACCGCGGCCGCCGGGTCCATCAAGTGTGACGACGCCAAGGGCCAGCTCCTCGCCGACGGCTCCTCCGCGCAGAAGAACGCGATCGACGCCTGGGTCAAGAACTTCACCCAGGCCTGCTCCGGCGTCCAGATCAACTACAAGGGCTCCGGCTCCGGCGCCGGTGTCACCGCGTTCACGCAGGGCACGGTCGCCTTCGCCGGCTCCGACTCCGCGCTGAAGCCGGAGCAGGTCACCGAGTCCAAGACGGTCTGCACCGGCGGCCAGGGCATCGACCTCCCGATGGTGGCCGGCCCGATCGCCGTCGCCTACAACGTCTCGGGCGTCGACAACCTGACGCTGGACGCCGCGACGATCGCCAAGATCTTCGACGGCAAGATCACCAACTGGAACGACGCCGCGATCAAGGCGCTGAACCCCGACGCGACGCTGCCCGACCTGAAGATCCAGCCGTACCACCGCTCGGACGAGTCGGGCACGACGGACAACTTCACCAAGTACCTGATCGCCGCCACCCCGGACAACTGGAAGTACGAGGGCGGCAAGGCCTGGCAGGCCAAGGGCGGCCAGGCTGCGGCCGGCTCCTCCGGTGTCGCCCAGGGCGTGAAGCAGACCAACGGCGCGATCGGCTACATGGAGCTGTCGTACGCGAAGGACGGCCTCGGCACCGTCGCCGTCGACACGGGCGCCTCGGCCCCGGTCAAGCCCTCCTCCGACGGCGCCACCAAGGCCGTCGCCGCCGCGCAGGTCGTCGGCACCGGCAGCGACCTGTCGCTGAAGCTGGACTACAACACCAAGGCCGAGGGCGCCTACCCGCTGACCCTGGTCACGTACGAGATCGCCTGCGACAAGGGCAACAAGGCCGCGACCCTGCCCGCCACCAAGGCGTTCCTCCGCTACATCGCCAGCACGGAGGGCCAGGGCATCCTCTCGGGCATCGACTACGCGCCGATCCCCGACGCCATCATCTCCAAGGTCCGCACCACCATCGAGGGCCTGAGCTGATCTGAGCGGCGCGGTCCGGCACCGGGGGTACCCGGTCCGGACCGCGCCCGTCCGGTGCACCGCCGCCAGGGGCCGCCCGCAGTCCGGCCCCACCCGAGCCGCCCACAACCCGCAGGCGGCTCCGCAGACCGGAGACCCCTATGGACATATCGACACAGAAGTCAGACACGGACGACATCCCTCCCCCCAACGCCGAGCAGAAGGCCGTCGCCCGCGGCGCCACCCGCCCCGGCGACCGCGTCTTCCTCGCGCTCTCCCGCGGCTCGGGCATCTTCCTGCTGGTGATCATGGCCGCGATCGCGGTCTTCCTCACCTACCGCGCCTCGCTCGCGATCGGCAAGGACGACGCCAACTTCCTCACCGCCTTCGAGTGGAACACCGGCCTCGTACCGCCGAAGTTCGGCATCGCCGTCCTGGCCTTCGGCACGGTGGTCTCGTCGATCATCGCCATGGTCATCGCGGTCCCGATCGCCGTCTCGATCGCGCTCTTCATCACGCACTACGCCCCGCGCCGCCTGAGCGGCCCCGTCGCGTACGTGATCGACCTGCTCGCCGCCGTGCCGTCCATCGTGTACGGCCTCTGGGGCGCGCTGGTCCTCGTGCCGTACATGGACGGCCTGTTCGGCTGGCTGAACGACTACTTCGGCTGGACCGGGATCTTCTCGTGGGACGAGGGCGCCCCGCGCTCGATGCTCACGGTGGGCATCCTGCTGGCGATCATGGTCCTGCCGGTCATCACCAACGTGAGCCGCGAGGTCTTCCGCCAGGCCCCGCAGATGCACCAGGAGGCGGCCCTGGCGCTGGGCGCCACCCGCTGGGAGGTCATCCGCATGTCGGTGCTCCCCTTCGGCCGCTCCGGCGTGATCTCCGCCTCGATGCTCGGCCTCGGCCGCGCCCTCGGCGAGACGATGGCGGTGGCCACCGTGCTCTCCCCCGACTTCGACATCCACGCCAGCCTCCTCAACCCCGGCGGCGGCACCTTCGCCCAGAACATCGCCAGCAAGTTCAACGAGGCGACAGAGTTCGGCCGTGACGCGCTCATCGCCTCCGGTCTGGTCCTGTTCGTCATCACCCTGCTGGTCAACGGCGCGGCACGATGGATCATCTCCCGCCGCAGTGAGTACTCGGGGGCCAACGCATGAGCCACGCAAGCGCAGTAGCCGACAAGGCCCCCAGCACCCTGCGAGGTGCCAGCCTCCCGAACTGGTCCCCCTGGGCCATCGCGGCCGGCTCGCTCGCCCTCGCGGTCGTCATCGGCCTGGTCGGCAGCCTGGACAGCAAGGTCCAGTGGGGTCTGATCGCCGGCCTCCTCTTCCTCGTCGGCACCTACGGCATCGCCGCGAAGGTGGAGGGCCGCCGCCAGGCCAAGGACCGGATCGCGACGAGCCTGGTCTGGGTGGCGTTCCTGCTGGCGGTCGTCCCGCTGGTCTCCCTGCTCTGGACGACGATCCAGCGCGGCGTGAAGGTCCTGGACGTCTACTTCCTCACCCACTCCATGGGCGTGGTGGCGGACAGCGAGCCCGGCGGCGGCATCTACCACGCGATCCTCGGCAGCCTGGAGCAGGTCGGCCTGGCCACCGCGATCGGCGCCCCGATCGGCATCCTGACGGCGATCTACCTGGTGGAGTACGGCCGCGGCAGCCTGGCCAAGGCGGTCACGTTCTTCGTGGACGTCATGACCGGCATCCCCTCCATCGTGGCCGGCCTCTTCATCCTCAGCCTGATGCTGATGCTGGACATGCAGCCCTTCGGCTTCGCGGGCTCCCTCGCCCTGGCCATCCTGATGATGCCGGTCGTCGTACGCTCGACTGAAGAGATGCTGAAGCTCGTCCCGAACGAGCTGCGCGAAGCGTCGCTCGCCCTGGGCGTGCCGAAGTGGCGGACGATCCTGAAGGTGGTGGTCCCGACCTCGATCGGCGGCATCATCACCGGCGTCATGCTGGCGATCGCCCGTATCGCCGGCGAGACGGCCCCGGTGCTGCTGTTGGTCTTCGGAAACCCGTTCATCAACTCGAACCCCTTCGAGGGTGCGCAGGCGTCGCTGCCGCTGTACATCTACCAGCAGTACTCGCAGAGCGCGGGTTCGACGGCGGCCTACGACCGTGCCTGGGCAGCATCGCTCACGCTGATCGCCTTCGTGATGATCCTGAACATGGTGGCCCGCGGCATCGCCCGCTGGAAGGCCCCGAAGACCGGTCGCTGACGCGGCCATACAGCGACTGATCTGATCCGATCGGGAAGTGAAGTAGAAAAAATGGCCAAGCGAATCGACGTAAGCGGTCTGACCGCCTACTACGGGTCCCACAAGGCGATCGAAGACATCTCGATGACGGTCGAGCCCCGCTCGGTGACGGCCTTCATCGGCCCCTCCGGCTGCGGCAAGTCGACGTTCCTGCGCACGCTGAACCGCATGCACGAGGTGACCTCCGGCGGCCGGGTCGAGGGCAAGGTCCTGCTGGACGACGAGGACCTGTACGGCGCGGGCATCGACCCCGTCTCGGTCCGCCGCGAGGTCGGCATGGTCTTCCAGCGTCCGAACCCGTTCCCCACGATGTCGATCTTCGACAACGTGGCGGCGGGCCTGCGCCTGAACGGCAGCTACAAGAAGTCGGAACTGGCGGACGTCGTCGAGAAGTCCCTCAAGGGCGCGAACCTCTGGAACGAGGTCAAGGACCGCCTGAACAAGCCCGGCTCGGGCCTGTCCGGCGGCCAGCAGCAGCGCCTGTGCATCGCGCGAGCGATCGCGGTCGAGCCGAAGGTCCTCCTGATGGACGAGCCCTGCTCGGCCCTGGACCCCATCTCCACCCTCGCGATCGAGGACCTGATCGGCGAGCTGAAGGAACGCTTCACGATCGTCATCGTGACGCACAACATGCAGCAGGCGGCGCGCGTCTCCGACCGCACGGCCTTCTTCAACCTGTCCGCCGTCGGCCAGCCCGGCAAGCTGATCGAGATCGACGACACGGAGCGCATCTTCTCCAACCCGTCGGTCCAGGCCACGGAGGACTACATCTCGGGCCGCTTCGGCTAAACCCGAGCCCCCCTCAAGTCCCCTCGCGGTGCTGCATGGCGGTGCCACCGCGAGGAAACAAAGAGCCCGCCCCCCGGTAGGGGGGCGGGCTCACTGTGTACCTCCGGCGGTTGAACGGGAGACCCGGCACCGGACTCACAGGACCGAAGCCCCAGCCCGGGCCCGGGGCGAAGCCCCAAGGCCAGGGCAACTTCCCACCCACCAACCGGGCGAGTGGACAGCCAACCTGGGGGCACAGGGGCGAAGCCCCCGGACGAGGTGGAGGAGACGCAGTCCCCGAACGGGGTGCAGGGGCGGAGCCCCGCTGGGGTGCAGGGGCGGAGCCCCCGCTGGGGTGCAGGGGGCGAAGCCCCCGCTGGGGTCCGGGGCGGAGCCCCGGGGGAGGGTGCCCTTCCAACCCACCGAGTCGGGTGGGTGGGTGGGCAGGCGGGCATCGGGGGTGCCGGGGGCGGAGCCCCTGGCGTCCGGGGGGGGCGAGGTCCAGGCCTACCGAGTCGGGTGGGTGGGTGGGCGGGCTCCCCCTAGAGGAACACCACGTTCACGACCCAGAACGCACACGCCGCAACCACCCCGGCCGCCGGCATCGTAATGAACCACCCCAGGACGATGTTCTTCGCAACTCCCCACCGCACCGCATTGACCCGCTTCGTCGCCCCCACACCCATGATCGCCGAAGTGATCACATGCGTAGTGGAAATCGGCGCCTTGAACAGAAACGCGGTGGTGAACATGATCGTCGCCCCCGTCGTCTCCGCCGCGAACCCCTGCGGCGGATCAAGCTCGATGATCTTCCGCCCAAGAGTCCGCATGATCCGCCACCCACCCGCATACGTCCCGAGCGACAACATCACCGCACAAGCGATCTTCACCCACACCGGAATCGGATCATCGGCCCCCTGGACATCGCCGATGACCAGCGCCATCACCACGATGCCCATCGTCTTCTGCGCGTCCTGCAGACCATGCCCCAGCGCCATGCCCGCGGCAGAAACCGTCTGCGCTATCCGAAAGCCCCGCTTGGCCTTGTGCGGATTGGCCCGCCGGAACATCCACAGAATCGCCGTCATCACCAGATAGCCGGCGATCAGCCCGACCACCGGCGAGACGAACATCGGGATGACGACCTTGTCGAGCACCCCGGACCAGATGACATCCGTGCCACCGGCGAGCGCAGCGCCCACCATGCCGCCGAACAACGCGTGCGAGGACGACGAAGGCAGCCCGAAGTACCAGGTGACGAGGTTCCAGACGATCGCCCCGACCAACGCGGCGAACAGGATCCCCATCCCCTTGGACCCGTCGGGAGTCTCGATCAGCCCGCTGCTGACCGTGTGAGCGACGCCGCTCCCCAGGAACGCGCCCGCCAGGTTCATCACCGCGGCCATGGCCAGCGCGGCGCGCGGCGTCAACGCCCGGGTGGAGACGGACGTCGCAATGGCATTGGCGGAGTCGTGAAAACCGTTGGTGTAAGTGAATCCGAGCGCGACGCCGATGGTCACGACCAGAGCAAAGGTGTCCATGAAAGGTTCAGGACTCCTTGACCGCGATGGTCTCCACCGTGTTGGCCACGTGCTCGAAGGCGTCGGCGGCCTCCTCCAGCACATCCACGATCTGCTTCAGCTTGAGGACCTCGATGGCGTCGTACTTGCCGTTGAAGAGGTGGGCGAGCAGCTTCCGATGGATCTGGTCGGCCTGGTTCTCGAGCCGGTTGACCTCGATCCAGTACTCGGTGAGGTTCTCCATGGTCCGCAGGTTCGGCATCGCCTCGGCCGTCAGCTCCGCCGCCCGCGCCAGCACCTCGATCTGCTGCTCGACGCCCTTGGGCAGTTCCTCGACGTTGTAGAGGACGACCAGGTCGACGGCCTCCTCCATGAAGTCCATGATGTCGTCGAGGCAGGACGCGAGGTTGTAGATGTCCTCGCGGTCGAAGGGCGTGATGAACGAGGAATTCAGCTGATGGAAGATCGCGTGCGTGGCATCGTCACCGGCGTGTTCAGCGGCCCGCATACGCTCTGCGATCTCGGCCCGGGCGGAGGTGTCCGCCCCGAGCAGTTCCATCAGGAGTTTCGAGCCCGTGACGATGTTGTCCGCGGATGCGGCGAACATGTCATAGAAGCTCGTCTCCCTGGGGGTCAGACGAAATCGCACGTGGGGTCCTCAAGATGCATCGGTTTCGGTCAGGCTGATGCTAGGCGCATCATCCGGCCACGGCTAATGGGCCGTCCCCCAGTGTCGCCCATGGGACAGAGCGACCGGCAGGGGGGCGACCGGCGGCGGAGCGACCGACGAAGTGCCTGCTCGGGCCGTATACCCACGAAAGTTCGGTACGATATACCCAGTAGGGGTATATGTCTGGAGCTGGAGCGCTGGAGGACACGATGACGACCACCGAGGCCGGCACGGAAGAGGCCCTTGCCACCCCAGCCCCAGCCCCAGCCCCCTCGACGGGCCAGGTCCACGGCTACCACAAACAGAAGGCCGAACACCTCAAGCGGCTGCGCCGCATCGAAGGCCAGATCCGCGGCCTGCAACGCATGGTCGACGAGGACACCTACTGCATCGACATACTCACCCAGGTGTCCGCCTCCACCAAGGCCCTGCAGTCGTTCGCCCTGCAGCTCCTGGAGGAACACCTGCGGCACTGCGTCGCCGACGCGGCCCTCAAGGGAGGCGACGAGATCGACGCAAAGGTGGAGGAAGCGACGAAGGCGATCGCCCGCCTACTGCGCACCTGATCCGCCCCCGCCTGCCCCCTCCCCTTCCACTCCTTCTTCACGCACCCGCAACACCTGGTCGATGCTCTCCAGGCTGAGCCGTTCCTCCCCGGCCGCGGAGGCCGCGATGATCAACTCCCCGCACAGTTCGATCTCCGCGAGGGCCACGTGGTCCTGAACTGCCGTACCGCCGCCCGGAGCCACGCGCATCACCTCGTCTCTACCGTCACCGACTTCCTAGAGTAGGGAGCGCTATACACCGCGCGCATGGCACGGACGGGCTAGTCCTTGTGCCCACCCTGTGGCCGAAAACAATCGCACAGGAGAGCCGGAGGCGGCTTCACTCCTCAGCGATCCGCCCCGCGTAGATGTCCTTCGTCGCAGGCAACCGCACATCGACGGCAGCCCCGAAGTCGTACAGCAGGGTCGTGGAGGCGACCGCGACAGCCTCCTTCTGCTGCCCGTTGACGAAACTGAACCGATGCCGGACCTTGCGGATCCGCCCCTCGTCGTCGAGATAGACGTCGAACGGCACCCGAGCCGTGGCAAACCCTTTCGCCGCCGCCCGCAGCGAGTCCCGTCCGCCCTCGGACGCGTCCTCGGCGGCCACCGTCAGATCGGCGGTCCCGCGATAGTGCCGCACCGCCGTCCCGGCCACCTCGGTCCTCCCCACGTACGTCGCCGTACGAGTCCCGCGCAGCACCTCGGCGGCGGCGAACGGATCGGTGGCCCCGCCGGTCACCAGGTTTCCGTCGGTCAGGGTCGCCGTCTCCACCCGCACCCATTTGTCGGCCGGCACCCCGGCCCCCCGGTTCTTCATGAACAGGGCTCCGGGCGCGAGGAGTTCGGTGATCGGCCGGTGCTCACTGGCCCCGGACGGATCCTGCGGCAGCAGCACCCGCAACTCCCCGAGCTGCTTGCGGAAGTCGTACACCCCCTGGCCGCGGATCGTCACCCGGGTCCCGCCGGTGGCCATCTCCATCGACGTACGAGCCTTCGAGGTGCCCGCTTCGACGAGGGCGTCGGCGGCCCGGTGCAACGTCTCGACGGGATCGGCGGCCCGGCCGTCCTCGGCGGCGGCTCCGCCACCGGAACACCCGGCGGCCCCCGCACAGACCCCACAGACCCCTGCCACGATCCCCCACAGGACCGCCGCACCCACCTGCCTGCGCTGCCGCTCCGCCATGGTCTCTCTACCCCCAGCCGGTACGTCCGTCACGGGCCCCTCGTCGTTCCGGCTAACGACGGCCGAGTGCCCCTCGTCACGCAAGGCCGAAAGCGTGCGACCGCCATACGGGTCTTTTACCGAACGTGGGTAACGTTGTCGGTGTGACACAGCAGGACCGCTCGGCCCACCCCCGCGCCGACGGGGAACACACCACCACGACCGTCGAACAGGGCCATTTCTGTCTGGCCCGCTGCACCTGCGGCTGGCGCGGACCGGCCCGCAGAGCGAGAAGCATGGCCAGAACGGACGCGCAACGGCACACAGACACCTGACTCGCCGACCGGGCCGCCCGGCCGGCGAACGGACGTCACCGTTCCGTCACCGCCACAACCCGCCGGAACCTGTGGCCCCCTGCCCCCGTCTCGCTCCATGAAGTCCATGAAGTCCGCGAAGCGCACGCAGTGCATGACGCGCATGAAGCGCATGACGCGCACGACGTCCATGACATTCATGACATTCATGGAGCCGACAGGCGGTCGAGGGTCGAGGGAAGGCGCAAGAACATGGAACGGCGTACGTTCATCGCAGGCGGCACGGCCGCGGTCGCGGCGGCAGCGACCGCCTGCAAGGCGACCGGCGGCAGCGCGAGCGGCTCGGCCTCGGCGACCGGAACCGGAACGGGAACCGGGTCGACGACCCCGCTCACGAGCGCCGGCGTCGCGGCCCCCGCCAACTGGACCGCGCTGGCCCGCGATCTGGACGGCACCCTGGTCCGCCCCGGCGAAGCCTCCTGGACCGCGGCCCGCCAGCTCTACAACACCCGCTTCGACGGCCTCAAGCCGGCCGCGGTGGCCTATGTCGCCCACGCCGACGACATCCGCACCGCCATGGCATACGCCCGCGCCCACAAGACGAAGGTCGCGATCCGCAACGGCGGCCACTCCTACGGCGGCTGGTCCTCGGGCGACGGCCGTCTGATCATCGACGTCTCCAAGCTGAACCGGGTCCGGGCGAGCGGCACCTCGGCCGTGGTCGGCGCGGGCTCCAAACTGATCGACGTCTACCGGACGCTCGCCGCCAAGGGCGTGACGATCCCGGCGGGCTCCTGCCCGACGGTCGGCGTCTCCGGCCTGGTCCTCGGCGGCGGCCATGGAGTGGTCTCCCGCGCCTACGGCCTGACCTGCGACAGCCTCACCCGGGCCACGATCGTCACCGCGGACGGCAAGCAGCTCATCGCCGACGCGACGACGAACAAGGACCTGTTCTGGGCGCTGCGCGGCGCCGGCAACGGCAACTTCGGCGTCGTCACGGAACTGCAGTTCAAGACCCACCCCGCGCCCCAGGCGGTGACGGGCTACCTCACCTGGCCCTGGGCGAAGGCGGCCGCGGTGGTGAAGGCGTGGCAGGAGTGGGGTCCGTCCCAGCCCGACGAGATCTGGTCCTCCCTGCATGTGGCGAACGCGACGGGCGGCGCGCCCACCATCTCGGTCGCCGCGTTCTGCATCGGCACCTACGGCCAGCTCCAGAACGCGGTGGACCGGCTGGCGGACCGGGTGGGGGCGCCGGCGACGACCGTCTCCCTCCGCCGCCGCACCTACGAGGCGGCGATGGAGGTCTACGCCGGCTGCTCGTCCTTCTCCTCGGACGCCCAGTGCCATCTGCCGGGCTCGACGCCGGGCCGCTCTCCGCAGGGCGCGCTGGGCCGCGAGACCTACGCGGCCCGCTCGGACTTCTTCGACGTCTCGCTGACGACCGCCGGGATCCAGACGCTCCTGAACCAGCTGAAGTCGGTCCAGGGCGGCTCGGGCAGCATCGCCCTGACGGCGCTGGGCGGCGCGGTGAACCGGGTCTCCCCCACCGCCACGGCGTTCGTCCACCGCCGCTCGCGCATGCTGGCCCAGTACATCGTGTCCTGGCGGGCGGGCACCACGGGCACGGCGGCGCAGTCCTGGCTGAACACCGCCCACAAGGCGATGTCCCCGTACGCCTCGGGCGCGGCCTACCAGAACTACGCGGACCCGACCCTGACGAACTGGCGCAAGGCGTACTACGGCGCCGCGCTCCCCCGTCTGACCCAGCTGAAGAAGCAGTACGACCCGACGGGCGTCTTCACCTATCCGCAAGCTCTCTAGGCGGCGAGATCCCGTTCCTCGGCGGCGACGTCGGCCCGCGCGCCGGGCACGAACCCGTCCCGCTCCGCGACCCGGGCGGCGCGGCTCCGCACCACCCAGCCCACCCGGGGCGACCGGTCGACGGCCTTCAGCACGGGGGTGAGCAGCATGGAGGCGACGGGCGACAGCAGCAGCGCGACGGCGGTCCCGAGCGCGAACCCGCCGACGACGTCGGTCGGATAGTGCACCCCCATGTAGACCCGGCAGAACCCCTCGAGCAGCGCGATCCCTATCCCCGCCAGCCCGAACTTCCGGTTGGCGACGAACAGCCCGACGGCCATGGCCATCGTCAGGGTGGCGTGATCGCTCACGAAGGAGTAGTCGGTCTTGCCGGAGACGAGCACCTCCAGCCCCTGATGGTCGCGGAAGGGGCGGGGCCGCTCGACGAATCCCCGTATGGGCACGTTCACCAGCACGGCGATCCCGGCGGCGAGCGGCGCCCACAGGAGAGCTGCGACGGAGGAGGCGGCCTCCTCGGCCCCACCGCTCCGCCGCCGAACGCCCCACCAGCACCACACGATGAGCAGGATCATGGCGAGGAGCAGCCCGTACTCCCCCACGAACTCGACCACCCGGTCGAGCCAGTGCGGAGCGTCCTTGGCCAGCCCGTTGATGTCATAGAGCAGGTCGACGTCGGGGTTCGACCCGGAATCGGCGAGTCCAGCCATGGTGCTGCGGCCCCTTCGTCGTGTTCTGCTCGGCGCACCTCACATGCGCCCGCCTCAACAGGAACGCACGGCCCCCGTTGATACGTTCCACTCTCCACTGAATGATCACTCAGACGTTATCGAAGAGAGACAGATCCCCGCAGCTCAGAGGCCGGGTGGCGGCTTCTGTCACACCGTCGTGGGCAACGCTTTCGCGCCATCTTCGGTGACCCGGGTGGCCCCGAAGTACTCCGCCGTGTCGATGGGGTCGAACCGGATGACGGCGCCCGTGTAGGGCGCGTCGATCATGTAGCCGCCTCCCACGTAGATCCCCACGTGGTGGATGGCCCGCGAGTTGCCGAGATCGGTGGAGAAGAACACCAGGTCCCCGGGCAACAGCTCACTCCGCGCGGGATGCGGCCCGGCGTTGTACTGATCGTTGGCGACCCGGGGCAGGGTGATCCCGACGCTCTCGTAGGCGGCCTTGGTCAACCCCGAACAGTCGAACCGTCCACCCTGCTCAGCGGTGCCGTTCCCACCCCACAGATAGGGCGTCCCGAGCTTCTTCTGAGCGTAGTAGATGGCCCCGGCAGCCTGCCTGGAAGGATCCACCCGACTGACGGGCGCGGCAAAGCTCTTCTCGAGCGTGCGGATCGTCTTGACGTAGTTCTGCGTCTCGCTGATCGCCGGCACCCCGCCCGCTCTGATGACGCGGTCCGGGCCGGCGTTGTAGGCCGCGAGCATGTTGTTGGTGACGTCTCCCGGCACGGTCTTGACGTACTTGGCGAGGTCGCAGTCGTACGAGGCGGCCGATGGAATCGCGTCATTCGGATCCCAGATGTCTCGGTCGCCGTCACCGTCGCCGTCGACGCCGTGGGTGGCCCACGTACTGGGGATGAACTGTGCGATGCCGCGCGCGTCGGCGGAGCTGACGACGTCCGGATCCCAACCGCTCTCCTGGTACAGCTGGGCCGCCAGCAGGGCGGGGTTGATGGCGGTGCAGAGGTTGCCCCACTTCTGCACGAGTGCCTGGTAGGCCGACGGCACGGCCCCCTTGGCCAGCCCGACGCTCCCCGCGCCGACGCCGTTGACGATGTTTCCGGCTACGAGGTACACACCGATGATGAGCAGCATCACGAAGCTCAGCCCGAGCCCGACCGCGGCTCCGCCGACCACCCAAACTTTTCGCACGCTTCAACCCTCCCCCACCGCAGCCCTGTTTACGGGTCTTTTGCGAACCTGTTCGTGTCGTGTGCGCTACTTCGAGACGAACCCCTTGCAGTCAATGCTCGCGTATTGCTTGGGTCCTTGGACATGGAGGAAGAGCACGGTCCAGTCACCGGGGTCGTTCTCGACGGGGATGGCGTCGCCGGCCTTCTCGCCCCGCACGTTCTGCTGGAAGTCGTCCGGATACGTCAGGTCCACCCAGCCGGTGCCGACTTCGACCGGCTTGCTCGTGTACCCCAGTTCGAGGTTCTCCTGGAAGCCGCCGGCGAAGGGCTTGCCCGTGTCCGCGTCGATCGCGTGCGGAGACTTCACGGCCACGGACACGTAGTAGGGCGTCGAGGGCTCATATTTGAGCCGGAACTCGATTCGGCCCTTGCCGGAGGTGTAGGGAGCGTCGCTGCCCGCTGCGGAGACCGAGCTCTGGAAGTACTCGCTGCGCTCTTCCACCGGCAGATTGCAGGTGCCCTCGCCGTACTGTGACGTCGTGTCAGCTGTCCAGTAGTCGCGCGAGGGGTTCGTCTGCTCGACGTAGGCCGGCGGCTGCACCTTCGACTTGTCGCTGCCTGCGGTCGTGGGGGCCGAGGAGGTAATTCCCGGCGATGCCTCGCCGCCCTTGCCTTCGTCACCGTCGCCACCCATGTCGGGGAGCAGGGTGAGAGCGGCAACGGCTCCGAGGCCCACCGCCAGACCCGCCGCCCCGGCGATCAGCCAGGGTTTGCCGCGCCGCCGCACGACGGGCGCCGACCGGACCGTCTGCGTGGGCGTGTAGCCGTAGCCGTACGGAGGTGTCGCCGTCGGCAGGTCGTGCGGACCGATGGGTGGATTCGCGGGAGGGGCCGGTATCCCGGGCGAGGCGGCCGGGGCCCGCGGTGGGGCGGCCGGGCTCTGCGGAACGGCCTCCGCCAGGCCGACGAGTCCCCCGTAGAACGCGTCCTCGACCAGGGCCGTCCGCACCCCGCATCGCGCTATCACTTCGGCCAGCCCCGGCCGGGCAGTCGGCTCCTTCGCCACGCATGCCTCGACGAGAGCGGCCAATTCCGCGTCCACGCCCACGAGATCGATGGCCTCGTGCACGGCGCGATAGCTCACTCCGGCGGGCTCCCCGTGACCGAAGGGCGGCCGGCCGGTGGCGGCGTAGGCGAGCGTCGCACCGAGCGCGAAGACGTCCGCGGCGGGCCCGACCTCGTTGCGCAACAGCACCTCGGGGGCGGTGTAGCCCGGCGTTCCCGGTGCGAACCCCGCCTCGGTGAGCGCCGTCTGGGAGGCGCTCCGCGCGATACCGAAGTCGATGAGCTGCGGGCCCTGAGCCGCGAGGATCACGTTCTGCGGTTTGAGGTCCCGGTGCGTGACTCCGTGTCCGTGCACGGCCTCGAGCCCCTCGGCCAGCGCCGCGAGCACCCCTCGGCACGTCTCCACGGGCAGCGGCCCGCCGGCCGCCACGGCCTTGCTCAAGGTCGGCCCGGGAACATACTCGGTAGCCAGCCAATAAGGCGCCGCATCCAGCGAAGCGTCGATGAGGTTCGCCGTGTAGGCGCTGCGTACCGCTCGCGCCGTCTCCACCTCTCGCCGGAACCGGGCCAGCGCCTCCGGGTGGTCGATGATCTCGTCCCGGATCACCTTGATCGCCACGAGTCGTCCACCGGGCGAGCGCCCGAGGTAGACCTGCCCCATGCCACCCGCGCCGAGCCTCGCGAGGAGCGTGTGCGCGCCCATCCGCGCGGGGTCATGAGCCTTCAGTACATCCACCGAACCGACCTTGCCACACAGATCAGTTCACCCGGGAGACCGTCCCCCCGCCGACCCCCGGTGAGGTTCCTGTCGATCATCTCAAGGCCGCCCCTGGAGCACGTCAAGCCGGCCCCATCGTTCGACCACGGATTCCCCACCCCCCACCATGATCGGGCAACGTACGCACAAAGGTTTCGGCATCGGTCCTACGTTCCACCCCGTGATATCCGAAGACACTCCCCCCAGAACCGCCCGCCGCGCTCTCCTGCGCGGCGGCATGGCCGGCGCCCTGGCCCTCGGCGGCACAGCCCTCGCCACCACCCCCGCCTCGGCCTCCTCCCCCACTGCCCCCCGTTCCACCCCCCGCCCCGACACGGCCGCCGAGGCCCTGCGTGAGCTGGCGGCCGGCAACCTGCGCTGGCGCACCTACCGCGAGCGGCACCCGGACGAGACCCCCGCCGTCCGCCAGAGCCTGACGACGGCTCAGCACCCCTTCGCCGTCGTCCTCGGCTGCATCGACTCCCGGGTGCCCCCGGAACTCGTCTTCGACCAGGGCCTGGGCGACCTGATGACCGTCCGCACCGCCGGCGAGGTCCTGGACGAGGCCGTGCTCGGCAGCATCGCCTACGGAGTGCTCGAACTGGGCATCCCGCTGGTCATGGTGCTCGGCCACCAGTCCTGCGGCGCGGTGAAGGCCGCCGTCCAAGCGGACCTGACCGGTGACGAGCTCCCCGCCCACATCCAGTATCTGGCCGACCAGATCAGCCCGAACATCGACCGCACCAAGGACGGCGACGCCCGCGTCGACTCGACCATCGACGCCAACGTCCGAGCCGTCCGCGCCCGCCTCGCCGCCGAACCCGACCTCGCCGCGAAGATCGCCGCCGGCGAGCTGGCCGTCGTCGGCGCACGCTACGAGCTGACCACCCAGCGCGTGCACCGCATCGCCTGAGGCCGTCGCCCTCAGGGCCTGTCGTGGGCCGAGGCCGCGTCCCGGTACAGTTCCGCCGCCTCGGCCCCCAGGACCACGCTGTACGAGATGTCGGCCGTGGCCCCGCCCTGCTCATGGCCGCCGAGGATGCCGACGACCTCGTCGTCGCCGTTCACCCACGGGCTGCCGCTGGTTCCGCCGGTGAGGTCGGGGCAGTCGATGCGCTGCTGGGTGGGGTTGTGCGGGGTGGGCCGGTTGGTGCAGCGGATCGGGGCCTCGATCGAGGTGGGGTAGCCGGTGACGGTCACGGCGGTGGCCCCGGTGGTGGTACCCGTGACGAACCGGTTGCCGCCGACGACGTCCTCGACGTCCTTCCCGCCCCGCTCCCCGACCACGGCGAACGCGACATCGCTGTCCTCGTCCTGCCCCTTCGCCCACCCGTCGGGCAGGAAGACCCGCCGGATGTTCCAGACCCCGTGCGGAGCGACGCCGTCCCGGTACCCCGGGGCGAAGACGAGATGGCCGTCCCCGGCCCCGGTCAGACAGTGCGCCGCGCTGACTATGAGGTCGTGCTGCGGGCTGTGCACCACGGACGCCGTGCAGAAGTGCTCACCGGCGAGCTTGCCGGCGTGCGCGTCGGCGGCGGTGAACAGCGTGCCGACCCGCGCGGTCTGCGCCGTCGCCACCGCGACGGCCGTCACGCCGAGGGGCCCGGGCCCCCCGTCGGCGGCCGCCTCGGAGGCGGAGGTGACGGCCAGCAGGACGACCGCACCGAGCAGGGCGTTTCGCTTCATCGGGTTCACTGTGTCCCACGAAGGTGAGAGAAGCGTCAGATACCTCTTCCGGTCCTTCCGACGCTACCCGCACTCGGCCCACACAACCTTCCCGGCCGGGCCGCCCGACGCCCGGGCACCCACCGCGCGGCAAGTTGTAAGTTGTTGGACCCGCATACGCACAGTTCCTCGGCGCTCACCCATGTGGGTGACAGCGCTCCTCACGACCCTCGACAAGGACACCCCCGTGGCTGACATCCCCGCCGACCTCACCTGGACCCGAGCCGCCCCGCCGGACGCCACCGGACCCGGCCCCTGGTTCGAGATCGCCTTCGGCGAAGGAGACGGCGAGGACGACACGGAGGCCCCGGTCTACCTGCGTGTGACCGACAACCCGGGGAACGTCGTCACGACGAACCGCCGCAAGTGGGACGCGTTCGTACTGGGCGTCCAGGCAGGCGAGTTCGACCACTTCGTGGAAGGGCTTCTCCCCGAGCCACCGCACGACGCCCAGGGCCTGTAGCGCGCCCGAGGTCAAGCCCCGGCCATCCGCGCACCATCCGCCCGCCATTGATCAGCAATCCCCCAACCCCCTTCGGTATGGCGGAAGTCAGGATTCCACCGCCTGCCTTGTTGTCGCGTACTCAACAAGGGAACGTCGTCCGCGGGCCGCCGCCCGCACCACGCAGAACCACCCGCACTGCCCCTGCCACCCCACTCCCAGGAGCGTGTACGTTGCGTACGACTTCCCCCGACTCCGCTGCCATATCCGGCAGACGGCGCCGCATCGGCGCCTCGGTCCTCGGCGCCGCCGCCCTCGTGTTCGCCGGTTTCGGCACCGCGGCCCAAGCGAGCGCGGCACCCACCGCCGCCCCCACCGCCTCCCAGCGGGTGACCTGGGCGGCCACCCCCTGCGCCACGCCCAAGCACAAGGGCGATCTGGCCTGCAACTCCTTCCGCGTCACCGGCGGCATCACCGCCTTCCAGAAGCAGGAGGCCAAGGCGGACGGCGTCACGCCCAAGGCCGCCGACGCCTCCACCCCCTCCGGCTACGGCCCGTCCGACCTCCAGGACGCCTACGGCCTGACCGACGCGGCCGCGAGCAACGGCGACGGCGAGACCATCGCCGTCGTCGACGCCTACGACGACCCGAACGCCGCCGCCGACCTCGCCAAGTACCGCACGTACTACGGCCTCCCGGCCTGCACGGTCGCCAACGGCTGCTTCAAGAAAGTGAGTCAGACCGGCTCGACGACCTCCCTGCCGACCGCCGACAGCGGCTGGGCCGAGGAGGAGTCCCTCGACCTCGACATGGCCAGCGCGGTCTGCCCGAACTGCAACATCCTGCTGGTCGAGGCGACTTCCGCCTCCATGGCCAACCTCGGCAAGGCCGTGAACGAGGCCGTGACCCTGGGCGCGAAGTTCGTCTCCAACAGCTACGGCGGCTCCGAGTCGTCGTCGGACACGAGCTACGACTCGTCCTACTTCAAGCACCCGGGCGTCGCCATCACCGTCAGCGCGGGCGACGAGGGCTACGGCGCCGAGTACCCGGCCGCGTCCAAGTACGTGACATCGGTGGGCGGCACGGCCCTCTCCACCTCCTCCACCACCCGCGGCTGGACCGAGAAGGTCTGGAACACCAGCTCCACCGAGGGCACCGGCTCCGGCTGCTCCGCCTACGACGCCAAGCCCACCTGGCAGACCGACACCGGCTGCGCCAAGCGCACCGTCTCCGACGTCTCGGCCGTGGCCGACCCGGCGACCGGCGTCTCGGTCTACGACTCCTACGGCGTCACCGCCGGCTGGTACACCTTCGGCGGCACCAGCGCCTCCGCCCCGATCATCGCGGCCGTCTACGCCCTCGCCGGCACCCCCGGCAGCAGCGACTACCCGGCCTCGTACCCCTACGCCGCCGCCGGCACCTCCGCCCTGAACGACGTCACCAGCGGCAGCAACGGCACCTGCTCCTCCAGCGCGAGCTACCTCTGCACCGCCAAGTCGGGCTACGACGGCCCCACCGGCGTCGGCACCCCGGAGGGCACGGACGCCTTCACCGGCTGACGCTCAGCCACCCCCGCACCGAACCCCGAACGGGCCCCGGCACCCAGCCGAGGCCCGTTCGCCGTCCGTCGCCACGCCTGTGAGATGTTCGTCATGAGAACATCGAAACGTACGCTCACCCGACCAGCCGTCAGAAACGGCGCAGGGCCGTGAAGTGGGCTAACGACGGAACCACACCACAGGTTCCGCACCCACCTCATTGCCCGGCGTGACCTGCCGTGATACACAGAGTGACTGTACGAGCCATTCGTACGAATCCCGCCCATCAATGACGCCAAGTCGACATACGACGGCGGCTTTGTCGGCGAGAATAGGCGTGACCTCTGCACACCGGCAGGGGAACTGCGGAACTACCCACCAGGGGCGGTGACTTACATGCTGTTCGCGGCCGACAAAGGCGATATCAACACCATCATCGGTGGAATCGCTCCGGACTGGGGGCCCTTCGGCAGCCTGGGCAACGAGGCCAAGGTGTTGATCGAGGTCGTGATGGCGGTCGCCATCCTCCTCTGCCTCGGCATCGCCATCTGGGGCGCGGCCAAGCAACGCATCGGCGCGACCGCCCTGCGGGACACCTTCAGCGCGGAACAGGGCAAAGGCCTCATCATCGCGGGCCTGACAGGCGTCTTCATCATCGGCTCCCTGGGGACGCTGTTCACGATCGTGTACGGCATGGCCGTGTAGCCGCGTCCCCCCGCACCACCCCAGTCCCGTCCGGGCACGCCCGGCCCGCCACCCCCACCCACCTGTCGTGCCCACCGGCTGAGGTTGCGTTTCCCTGATGTCCCTGATGTCGAGTCACCACACCGCGCCCGCGCGGGAACCAGCACGGCTACCGTCGTACTTCTACGCGTTCCGGTACGGCAGCGAGGGGGCGTTCGCGGCATGACTCCCGGCGACGAACACGACTACGGCGAATCCGCGCGCACCGACGAGGGCCACGGGTACGGCGGAACCCGCCTCCGGCTGCCCGAGAACGACCCCTACGGCGGCGCCCGCAGAGGCGGCCGCTCGTCCTCCCGCAGCCTGGTCACGGTGGTCGGCGTCGTCGTCCTCCTCATCGCAGCGATCGCCTTCGCGAACCGCGGAGGAGACGATTCCTCTTCCACCTCGGCAAGCGGCGGCACCACCGCCGACAAACCAAACCCCTCAAGCACGACAGCAACCGGCACGAAGCCGGTGGAGGCGAAGACGGGCGGCATCCCCTCGGGGTTCGCGCGCACCCAGCAGGGAGCCCAGTCGGCCGCCGCCAACTACGCGGTGGCGCTGGGCTCGACCGGCATGTTCCAGACGGACAGCCGGCACGACCTCGTCGACACCGTCTACACCACCGCCGCCGCGGCCAAGCTGCAGACGGCGATGGACCGGGCGTACTCGGCGGACTTCCTCGCGAAGATGGGCCTCGACGCCGACGGCAAGGCCCCCGAGGGCAACACCTTCGTCTCCCGTGTGGTGCCGGTGGGCACCACGGCCCAGACCTACTCCGACAGCAACGCCAAGGTCGCCGTCTGGTACCTGGGCCTCATCGGCATGTCCGGGACGACCTCCACCGACCCGGTCACCTCGTCGTGGAAGACCTGGACCTTCGACCTCGCGTGGACCGGCGACGACTGGAAGATCGTCGACGACCAGCAGCAGGACGGTCCCGCCCCGGTCCCCGGCGACGACGCGGCCGCCACCTCCGACGAGATCAGCAAGGCCATCGAGGAGTACGGAGGGTTCACGTATGCCCGGTAAGCCGCGCCGCCTGCTCAGGCTCGCCGGAGTCGTGACGGCCGTCCAGACCTCGGCCGTGCTGCTGGCCACCCGCGCCTTCGCGGCCCCCACCCCGTCGCCCTCACCCTCACCCTCGCCGTCCGGCAGCCTGGACTGCAGTCTCATCTCCGGCGAGGCCAAGAAGTACTGCGAGAAGGGCAACGCGGACTCCGGCACCACCACCAACCCCGGCGTCTCCGACACCCTCGACCCCCTCTCCTCGCTCGCCAAGGGCTGTGCCGACGCCGCCGCATGGACCGTCGACAAGCTCAGCGAGGCCGTGAAGGACACGGCGAACGTCGACTTCACCAACGAGCGGTTCCTCAAGCAGTACGCCGTCGTCTTCGCCGCCTCGACCGTCCTGACCCTCCTGCTGTGGCTGCTGGCCGTCGCCAAGCGCGCCGTGCGGGGCGTGCCGCTCACCACCGCCATCGGCGAAGCCGTCGGCTTCCTCTGGCTGACCGTCCTCGCCTCCGCCTTCACCCCCCTCATCCTCTACACCGTCGTCTCCGCCACGGACGGCATCACCGACGTCCTCGCGAAGACCACCGGCAACCAGACCGACACGTTCTTCGGCACCTTCTCCGAGGCCCTCGAAAAGGGCGAGAACATCGGCGGCGGCCCGATCATGCTGATCGTCGTCTCCATGGTGTCGATCCTCGCCGCCGGCGTGCTCTGGCTGGAGCTGGTCCTCAGGGCGGCCCTGCTCTACGTCGGCGCGCTGCTCGGCACCGTCGTCTACGCGGGCCTCGTCGACAAGCACCTGTGGAGCCACGTCCGCCGCTGGGCCGGCATCATGATCGCCGTCATCCTGGTCAAACCGGTCATCGTGATCGTGCTCGGCCTCGCCGGGGCGCTGTCCGCCGACGACGGCCCGAACGCCTTCTCCGCCGTCGTCTCCGGCCTCTCCATCATCCTGCTCGCGATCTTCGCCAGCGCGATGATCTACCGCTTCGTCCCCGGCTTCGGCGACGAGATCGCCAACGGCCGCAACAACCGCATCATGCAGGGAGCCGAGGGCAAGGCCGCGGCCGTCATCAGCTCCCCGGCGACCCTCGTCGCCCAGGGCATCAAGACGCACAGCTCCCGTGCGGACAACAACGGCGGAGGCGGCCAGTCCGGCTCCTCCGGAGCCCGCCCCGCCAACCCCGCATCCGGCGGGGTCGCCGCGCACAGCTCGCGCACCTCGAACGGGGGCGGCGGATCTGTCCCCTCCGCCGCACCCGCGCCCCGCGCGAGCAGCCCGGTCAACACCCCGCACGCCGGCAACACCCGCAACAGCAGCACCAACCGCACGGGAGGTGAAGGGCGTTGACGACCGAATCCCACGTGTCCCACGGGATCACGCCCCGCCGTACATATCTGATCGGCCGTGCCCGGCCGAACGCGATCGTCGGCCGCAACCGCGAGACCGGTGAGATCGCGCTCATCGTCGTCGGCGCGTTCCTCGGCATGATGTGCGGCCTCCTCGTCCCCGTCCTCGCCCTGCGCATCGTGCTGCTGAGCGGCTTCCCGATGCTCGGGCTGGCCGCGGTCTACGTGCCGTACAAGCACCGCACCTTCTACAAGTGGTTCGAGATCAACCGCAGTTACAAGCGCACCCTCCGCCAGGGGACCACCTACCGCTCGTCCGCCGCCGAGGCAGGCACCCGGATCGACGGCCAGGAGATCGAGATCGGCCCGCCCCCGGGCATCGGCCGCATCAGCTGGCTGGCCGCCCCCTTCGGCCCCGACGAGATCGCCGTCCTCCTGCACGCCGACCGCCGTACGGTGACGGCCGCCATCGAGATCGAGGGCCCGGGCGTCGGCCTGCGCGACAGCGAGGACCAGGAAGCCCTGGTCGACCGCTTCGGCACCCTCCTCAAGCATGTGGCCAACGGCGACGGCTTCGTCACCCGCCTCCAGATGCTCGCCCGCACCCTCCCCGCCGACCCCGACGCCCACGCCAAGGACGTCGCCGTCCGCGGGGACGAGAAGTCCCCGGACTGGCTGGCCGGCTCCTACGACCAGCTCCAGTCCATGGTGTCCACCAGCAGCGAGCAGCACCGCGCCTACCTCGTCGCCTGTATGCACTACACGCGCGAACTGTCCGCCGAGGCGCACGCCATGGCCCGCGCCGCCCGCCCCCGGTCCGGCCGCAAGCTCGACCGCGACGCGGGCCTCGCCGTCGTCATGGCCCGCGAGCTGACGGACATCTGCTCCCGCCTCCAGGAGGCGGACATCCGCGTCCGCCAGCCCCTCGGCCAGGGCCGGCTGTCCTCCCTCGTCCACTCCATGTACGACCCGGACCACCCCATCGACCACATCCAGGCGATGACCAAGCGCAACGCCTGGCCGGCCGAGCTGGACGCCATGGAGCCGACGTACCTCCAGGCCAAGACCCGCGAGTCCTCCACCCGAGCCCCCTGGTGCCACGCCACGGCCTGGGTGAAGGAGTGGCCGATGACCCCGGTGGGCGTCAACTTCCTGGCCCCCCTCCTCGTCCACACCCCGGACGTCATCCGCACCGTCGCCGTGACCATGGACCTCGAACCCACCGAGGTCGCCATCGAACGCATGCTCACGGAGAAGACGAACGACGAGGCGGAGGCGAGCCGCGCCGCCAAGATGAACCGCACCGTCGACCCCCGCGACGTGGCCGCCCACGGCCGCCTCGACCAGCGCGGCGAGGACCTCGCGTCCGGCGCGGCCGGCGTGAACCTGGTCGGCTACATCACCGTCTCCTCCCGCAACCCCGAGGCCCTCGCCCGCGACAAGCGGACGATAAGGGCGTCGGCGGGCAAGTCGTACCTGAAGCTGGAGTGGTGCGACCGAGAGCACCACCGGGCGTTCGTGAACACCCTCCCGTTCGCCACCGGAATCCGAAGGTAGGGGCTGATGAGCTGATGCGGGATCCGCTGTCCGTCCTCACGGACGCCTTCACCTCCTTCCTCTTCGGCAAGGTCGAGACGACCCGGCTGCCGGTACGCACCTCCACGGGCCAGGCCCAGGCGGTCTACCTGCCCACGGCCGCCCCCGGCCTCGGCGACTCCGGCGTCATCATCGGCCGCGAGGTCTACTCCGGAAAGGGCTACATCTACGACCCCTTCCAGCTGTACGGCCAGCAGCTCCCGGCCCCGCACTGGCTGGTCCTGGGCGAGTCCGGCAACGGTAAGTCGGCCCTGGAGAAGACCTACGTCCTGCGCCAGCTCCGCTTCCGCGACCGCCAGGTCGTCGTCCTGGACGCCCAGGGCGAGGACGGCGTCGGCGAATGGAACCTCATCGCGCAGGCGCTGGGAATAACCCCCATCCGTCTGGACCCGATGGCCGCCCTGGACATGGGGATCCGCCTCAACCCCCTGGACCCGTCGATCACCACGACCGGCCAGCTGGCGCTGCTGCGCACCATCATCGAAGTGGCGATGGGCCACGGCCTCGACGAGCGCTCCGGCTTCGCGCTCAAGGTCGCCCACGCCTACGTCAACGAGACGATTGTCGACCGCCAGCCGGTCCTGATGGACATCGTCGAACAACTGCGCCACCCCGAACCGGAGTCGGCGGAGGCGATGAACGTCGCCATAGACGACGTTCGGGCCTGGGGCCTGGACGTGGCACTGGTCCTGGACCGCCTGGTCGACGGCGACCTCCGCGGCATGTTCGACGGCCCGACGACGGTCGGCATCGACCTGGACGCCCCGCTCATCGTGTTCGATCTGTCCCACATCGACCGCAACTCGATCGCCATGCCGATCCTGATGGCGATCGTCGGGGTCTGGCTGGAACACACCTGGATCCGCCCCGACCGGAAGAAGCGCATCTTCCTGGTCGAGGAGGCCTGGCACATCATCAACAGCCCGTTCGTGGCCCAGCTGTTCCAGCGCCTGCTGAAGTTCGGCCGCCGCCTCGGCCTGTCCTTCGTCGCGGTCGTCCACCATCTGTCCGACGTGGTCGACGGAGCGGCGGCGAAAGAAGCGGCCGCCATCCTCAAGATGGCGTCCACCCGGACCATCTACGCCCAGAAAGCGGACGAGGCCAGAGCGACCGGCCGGGTGCTCGGCCTCCCCCGCTGGGCGGTGGAGATCATCCCGACCCTCACCCCCGGCATCGCGGTGTGGGACGTCAACGGCAACGTCCAGGTCGTGAAACACCTGGTCACAGAGACGGAACGCCCACTGGTCTTCACCGACCGGGCCATGACGGAGACCTCCGCGGAACAGGCGGCCGCCGACGACGACGCCCTGCTCGCCGCCGAACTGGAACAGGAACGACGAGCCGCGGCCTTCATGGAACAACACCTGGCCGACCTGGACGGCTCGTCCGAGTCGACGGTGGCGTAGGCGCAGGCACAACACAGGCGCAGAGGGACGGGGTTGTCATGAGACCGGGTGACGAGCAGCGCGGCCAGGGCCAGGGAGGCATCCCCGACGGGCTGCTCGTCGGCATACTCGCGTTCCTGCTCGGCATGACCCTGCTGGTCTGGACGGCGACCGGCCTGGCGGCCCTCTTCGCCCACGGCTCGTGGCCCGCGGGCGTCACCTTCACCCGCACCCCCCTCGCGATGCGCCACCTCGTCGCCGAGCCCCACGACATCCCCGGAGCCTGGCCGGAAGCAACGGCGACAGACCTCTCGGGCTACGGACTGTTCTGGGGCCTGTTCATCAGCGAGCTGATGATCCTCTTCGTCCTCACGGTCTTCGCGATAGGAACGGTGGCCCGCTGGCGCGCGGTACGGGCGAGACGACGGACGGCACCACAGTCACCGCCCCGACACAAGGCACCTGCACACGAGATGCCCGCACGCGAGGCACCGACGCATGAGGCACCGACGCATGAGGTGCCCACGTACGACGTGCCGACGCTCAGAACAGAACCGGCACCCCAGCCGACGCACCGGCCGGCCCCGGAGACGAAGCCGCTGAGCCCCACACCGACGCCGACGCCGACGCCGATGTCGGCGGCCGCCGCTCCGACGCCGATGCCGACGGAGCCTCTCGGGGCCGTGATCTACGGCCCCCCGGCCACCCGCCGCCCCACCGCCGCCCAGGCCGTCCGAGACGCCGAGGGCCCCGCCCTCGTCCTGACCTCCGACCCCGCCCTCTGGCAGGACACCAAGGACGCCAGAGCCAAGCTGGGCCCGGTCCACCTCTACGACCCCACCCACCGCTGCGACACCCCGGCCCGCCTCCACTGGTCCCCCACCGCAGGCTGCGAGGTCAAGGCGACGGCGGCAGCGAGAGCAGCCGCCCTTCTGACCCCCGTACGCCCCACCGCCCGCCTGGACCAGACGGTCAGCGAAACGGCGGAAACCCTCCTCCGCAGCTACCTCCACGCCGCCGCGATCGACGGCCGCACGGTCCGCCACGTCCACCGCTGGTCCCAGGGCACCGGCATCCAGGAAGCGGTCCGCACCCTGCGCACCAACCCCAAGGCGGCCCCGGGCGCGGCCGGCGAACTCGAAGCCGCCCTCACCGCCCACCCCGAACGCCGGGACATCGCCCAGGAACTGACCGCCCGTGCCCTCTCCGCCCTCTCCACGGTCAACATCCGCGAGGCCTGCACTCCCAATCGAGCCGATGCCCTCGCCTTGGATTCCTTCGTGGACGAGGGGGGAACGCTTTACGTGGTCGGCGAATCCCTTGAGGACCCCAGGACAAACCCAGGCGCAATGCCCCTCCTGACGGCCCTCGTCTCCAGCGTGGTCGAGCGCGGCCGGACCATGGCCGAACGGTCACCCGCCGGTCGCCTCGACCCACCACTCACGCTGGTCCTCGACGACGTGGCGGCCGTGGCCCCGATCTCCCGGCTCCCGGAGCTGCTGGCCACCGGCGCGGACCGCGGCCTGCCCGCCCTGGCCCTGCTCCGCTCCCGCGAACAGGCCCGCTCCCGCTGGCCGAACGCCGAACTACCGGTATGACCTCACTCGCGCTCCAGGGCGAACTCCAACTCGGTCTCCCCTTGAGCCTGCGGCAACGGCACTATGACTCCGGTCGGCTCGAACCCCGCCTTCCGATAGAACCGCTGTGCCCGTCCGTTCTCCTCATGCACGATCAGCCGGACACGCTCGGCACCCTGCGCCCACGCCCACTCCAGGCCGGCGTCGAACAGCACCTCGGTCAGCCCGATGCCCCGGCACTCCGGCTGCACGAACACAGCGACGATGTGCCCCTGCCGCCGCTCGACGTCGAAGCCGGCCCAGTCGGTCGTCCCGGCCTCTTCCAGGAGCACGGTCAGGGTCGCGACCCACTCGCCGTCCGGCCCTTCGGCGATGATCTGCTGGGCCCCGCCGGCGCCCTCGGCGGCGCCCACAGCCCGCTCCTGCCAGAAGGAGTCCGGACGGGCCGCGGCAGTCTCGTAGGTCTCGAGAAAAGCGAGATGCGCGACCGGATCCCGCAACGCGACGAGCCGCAGTTCCTTTGCCGCAGCCCATTCGTCGGCCCGTATGGAACGGATCTTGTAGTTCATGCGGACCACGGTAGCCGAAACGCAGAAAACCCCCGTACCGAATTAACGGTACGGGGGTTTCTATAATATTTGTTCGGCGGTGTCCTACTCTCCCACAGGGTCCCCCCTGCAGTACCATCGGCGCTGTGAGGCTTAGCTTCCGGGTTCGGAATGTAACCGGGCGT
>NZ_JBSFWB010000059.1:0-35500 GCF_053592635.1 Streptomyces sp. NPDC002623
GGCGAGTTCCTGGGTGCGGTCCTCGGCCCCGCCGCCCGCCGGGACGGTCGCCAGCCTGGCCAGTCCGCACGGCACGATCGGCAGATCGCGGACGGTGGTGAACACCACCGCCTCCTCGGTCTCGGTGCGCACGGTGGCGACCTCGGTGCCGGTCCTGACCCGGACGGTCTCGGGCTGCGGCGCGGAGAGCCAGAACGCGACGTCCGTGCGGGCGGCGGTGGGCGGGTGCAGCCGGACGCCGATCAGATCGAGGAAGGCCAGATAGTTCTTCTCCGGCACGCGGTTGAGGCGGTAGAGGAGCTGGTCGACCATCGTGGCGAACGCCTCGATCAGGGTCACGCCCGGATCGGAGACGTTGTGGTCGCTCCACTCGGGGCAACGCTGCTGGACGAATCGCTTGGCCTCGTCGACGAGTCCCTGGAACTTCCGGTCGTCGAGATGGGGGCTGGGCAGCGTCACGGGCCCGTTCCTTCCTCGTGTGCGGGGATCACATAGAACGGGAACACGAGGTTGCGGGGGTCGTTCGTGCCGCGCACGGTGTAGCTGATGTCGATGTACAGCACGCCGTCCTCCACCGCGTCGAACCGGACGTCGATGCCGACGACCTCGATCCGCGGCTCCCAGCGGTCCAGGGCGAGCCGGATCTCGTAGGCGACCTGGCCCGCGGTGCCGGCGTCGGCGGGGGCGAACACGTAGTCGTGGATTGCGCAGCCGAACTCCGGCCGCATGGGGCGCTCCCCCGGGGAGGTGGCGAGCACGAGCCGGATCGATTCCTCGATCTCCCGCTCGCCGCGCACCAGGGCGATGCTTCCGGTGGCGTCGGTGCGCGGCGGGAACGCCCAGCCCGCGCCGACGAACTGCTGTCCCATCAGCCGCTCACCCGCCGATCAGTACGGTCGGGCAGCCGGCGATGATCGGCGCCCCGCAGGCGGCGGTGTCACCGATCCGGGCGGCGGGCTTGCCGTTGATCAGGACCGTGGGACACCCCGGCGGAATGATCACGGACGGCGGGTGCACGGCGGGCGGCGGGAAGGCGCAGGCGTGGGTGGTGCCGACGGTGGCGGCGGGCATGCCCCCGATGAGGACGGTGGGCGCGCCGGGCGGGCCGACCGTCCCCGGGTGGCCGGTGGGGTCGCCGACGCGAGCGGCGGGTGGCATGGAGGTGGCTCCTTCTCGTCGTCTCTTCGTCGTCTCTTCGTCGTGTCGGGCTGGTGGTGTGTCAGTTGATCCGGACCAGGCCCGCGTTGATCGTGCAGGTCGCCCCGCCCTTGATCTCCGTGCGCGAGGTGCCGTTGACGGCGACCTGGCTGCCCTTCACCTCCACTCCCCCGCTGGTCTTGAGCCCGACCTGGCCGCTGCCGCCGTCCACCTGGACGCCTGTCTGGGCGGTCACCTTCACCGACTTGCCGGTCAGTTCGAGGGTGCCGTTGCCCGCGTCCATCAGGGCGCCGTTGCCCGCCTTGACGGTGACCTTGTCCTTGGCGTCGATCTCCACCGTGCCGTCGCTGTGCACGATGATCTTGGTGCCCTTGCGGTCGAGGTCGATGGTGAGTTTGCCGTCGCCGGTGACCATCCGTACGCCCTGCGGGCCGGAGGCGTTGTCGAGGAGTTCGAGCTGGTTGCCGCTGCGCGACGAAAACGACCGCCGGTTGACGGCACCGCTGGTCCCGTCGATCAGTTCGCCGCTCGCCGTGGACGGTTTGTCCTGCCCGTTGAAGAGGCAGCCGAGCACGTACGGGCGGTCGAGCCGGCCCTGTTCGAACCCGACCAGCACCTCGTCGTTCACCTCCGGGGCGAACGCGGCGGTTCCCTTGCCGTCCTTGCCGCCGCCTCCGGAGGTCTGCGCGCACCGGGCCCAGTCGCTGACGTACTCCTCGGACAGCCAGGGGAACTTGACCTTGACGCGGCTGAGTTTGTCCGGGTCCTTGGTGTCGCAGACCAGACCGATGACGACGCCGTCCATCTCGGGGAGCCGGCCTCCCCGGCCCCCGGCGCCGCCGGCCAGCGCCGACAGGGAGCGTTCCTGCTGGCCCGAGACGGTCACCCAGGTCTCGTAGCCGCGCTGTGCGTCGAAGAAGTGCCGGGAGGCGGTGACGGTGTACCGGCCCTCGAACGGGGCGCCGACCCCGGACAGCGCGACCGCGCCGCCGGCCCGGACATCGGGATTGCCCTGGATGACCGCCTCCATCTCGGCGAACGACCCGGCGATCCGCTGCGCCAGCGCCTTGGCGACCTGCTCGACGCGGGCCTGCGCGCCGTAGGTGTTGTCGGTGACGAGGAAGTCGGCCTTCCCGAAGGGGCGCGCCGCGTCCGCCGGGCTGATGCCCAGTTGGACGGTGTCCGACTTGCCCGCGTCCGCGGTGGCGACCAGGGCGCGCTTGGTCTTGGTGTCCCAGCCGCGCACCTGGACCTGGGAGACCTGGTCGGCGGCGGTCACCCCGGCGCGGCAGCGCACCAGGTTCTTCCCGAGTTCCAGCACGAGCGGGTCCCGGTCGGCGCGGGCCGAGGAGCCGGGCGCGTCGGACGCCTCGGTGGCCTTGGTGACGTGCAGGGCGCCGTCGATCACGTAGACCTGTGCTCCCGCGTCCTCGGCCAGGTCGCGGACGAACTCCCAGTCGGAGACGTTCGCCTGGGCGACGTGTTCGAGGACCGGTCCGGAGATGTCGATCGTCCCCGTCCCGAGCCCGGCGCGCTGGGCGACGCGGCGGCAGATGTCCGCGACGGTCATGTTCTGGTAGGCGGCGACCCGACGGCCCCGGAAGAGCCGGTGCGCCTTGTCCATACCGCGGACGACGGTGTACGTCCCGGTCTCGTCGAAGTCCAGCTCCAGTGCGGTCACCTCACCCTTGAGCAGCGGTTTCGGCGAGCCTCCCGCGCCGGACGCGACCAGCAGCCGCGCCTCGGAACCGATCTTGATACCGCCCTTGTCGAGCAGCACCCGGCTGGGGTCGCGGAACCGCAGGACGAACGTGTCGGGCAGCGTGCGGCTGTCGTCGACGTAGCCGTCCACCAGGGTGTTGATGAGGTCGGCGGGGAGCTTGGTCCCGCCGATCTCCACGACGAGGATCTTGGCGACGGTGTCATTGGCCATCAGAAGTCCTTCCGGCCGCCGGTGGCCGCGGACCCGTGCGCGACGGGCTCCGCCGTCCCGCCCGGCACCGTGTCCAGTTCGTCGACCGAGGGGAGCAGCAGTTCCCGCCCCTCGGCGAGCCGCATCGGATCGTCGATGCCATTGGCCTCGGCGATGGCCCGCCAGGCCGTCGCGTCCCCGTACTCGGCCCAGGCGAGGCCCTGCAGCGTGTCGCCGGCCCGGATGCGGTGGACCCGGCGGGCGGTGAGCGCCCCCGAGGTCGGGTTCTGGCCGGCCGTCTCGCCGCTGATCTCCTCCATCGTCACCTGGCACACCGCGCGGATCGGCACCCCGGACGTGGTGAACAGCGTGTACTTGACCTGGACCTGGCTGACGTAGCCGGGGAAGCCGGTGATGCCTCCCCAGTGGAAGACCACCCAGGGCGGCGACGACCGCTGCGCCTGCCGGGTCTCGTTGGTCGGCACGCAGCAGGCGAACAGGCTCTCGACGGCCTTGACGACACGGGTGTCCTGGGTGTCGCTCGCGTCGAAGAACATCTCGACGGTGAGCTTGCTGGGCTGCGGCCCCTGGTACTCCGGCGGGCCCGCGCTCTTGGCGCCCTTGGCGGGAGTGCGTTTCCAGGACGCCGACTTGCCCAGGCTGAGCTCCTTGGGATTGAACTGGAAGTCGATCCGGCCGCAGGGGCCACCGGGCGTGAGGCTGCCGCCCGAGGGCGGGGTGCGCAGTTCGAGGTAGGCGTGCTCCAGCTTGGGCCGCGCGTTGCCGCCTCCGGCCGCCGCCGACTTCGCGCCGCCTGCCGCGCTGAACGCCACGGGCCCGCTCATGCCCCGGGCTCCATCGTGTACCCGTGGTGCGCGATCTCGATGGTCTCCATGGCGACCTTGGGCGACTCGGGATTGAACGACGGCCCGGTCCAGCGCACCGGCACCACCTCCAGCAGCCCCCAGCGGGCGACCATGATGTCGTCGCCGGTACGGGCCTCGATGTGCGCGGTCTTGCGGGCGAACCCGGTGGTCATGCTGGCGAACCACTTGGCCACCTTCTGGGTGTCCTTCGTCAGCGGCCGGGAGAGTTTGACGTTGGGGTACTTCAGGCGCGTCGGCAACTGCCAGACGTGGCCGTTGTTCCCGCCCTCCTCGCGGGCTTCGAGCACCACCTCGCAGCCGAGCCCCTCACAGGTGTTGAACGACCCCAGCTCGATCCCGTCGATCGTGACGACGAAGCAGACGGTGACCGCCGGGTCCTGGGTCGTGGACATCAGATGCCCTGCCTTTCTGTTCTGTCGGTACCGCGTGCTTAGCGGGGGCTCTGTCAGTGCCGGGTGTTGAGCAGGCTCCCGGCGCGTTCACGTTCGATGCGCAGCTCTGCTCTGAGCAGCCTGCTGAGGGGGGCGAGCAGGGCTCGGACGAGTTCGTCCGTGACCTTGGGGGCGCCGCCCGCGCCGGACTTCCCCGGGGCGGCGGCCGAGGTGGAGCCGCCGTCGGCGCCGACCGTCGACGCCGGTGGATCGACCGGCTCGGGCTGCGCCGGCGGGTCGGGGGGCGGCTCGGTGACCGGTAGGCCGTCCGCGGCGCGTTGCACGGCGGGGGCGATGAACTCCACGGAGCCGTCCGACGACCACCGGGCCACCCCGGCGGCGACCGCCGCGGCTCCCGCGCTGTCGCCTGGCGGGGTGGAGACCGACGGCGCCTGTCGCCGGGGGGCCGGGGACAGGGGCGCCGTCGGCGTCGAGGGGTGTGCGGGCGACGGATCGACGCCGCCGCGCTCCGTCGCGAGCCGCTGCAGCGGGACCGCGGGGCCGAGGCTGTCCGAACCGTGAAACGCCCGGGTGGACGGCTGGCCGATGCCATCCGGGAGGGCGGCGCCGACACCTGGGCTGCCGGGGAATTCCGGGAGCCCGGGAAAACCTGGGCGGTCGGGCTCGCCGTAGGACCGGGCACGCGGGGCGCTGTCGGCGAGGGCCGCCACACCTGAGCCGACGGCAGACCGCTGCACGACGTTGCCGGAGGCGACGCCGGGGTACGCGCTGCCGCCGCCGGTCGCGGTGTGCCCACCGCCAGGGCCGCCGTGATCGCTGTGATCACCGTGATCGCCATGGTCACCGGGTGCCCCGAAGCCGTCGGCCGCGGCGTCGGCGGACCAGGCACGGCCTCCGGATCCGCCCGGCCCTAAGCCGGACATGCCGCGCTCGACCCGCTCCCATCGGACGGGGACCGCGGCCGGCGGCTCGGCGGTGACCGGCGCCTCCGCGGACCGGGCCGGGTCCGGCACCGTGAAGAGAGGCAGCGAGCGCTGCGCCACCAGCGGGAACACCGGACCCGCACCCCTGGCCGGGGCGGCCCCTGCGCCGATCCCCGCATCGAGAAGCGTGGCCTCGTCCACGGCGTCCAGCCGTCGCATCGGCATGGGCGTCGAGGCCGTCACCATCTCTCCCGGGCCAGGCGCCTCGGGCACCACCGTGTCGCTCACCGTGAGCGGTTCGGCGTCCCCGAGCAGCGGTGCCCGGTCCGCCTCCGCGAGCGGGGGCGTGGCCTCGGTCGACGGGGGTGCGGGCGGCGGGCCGCCGGGAACGTCGAGTCGCTGCACCGCGACCGGCCCCGGAACCGCAACGCCACCGGAACCGGCGGCGGGTCCGGAGACAGCGGCGGGTCCGGAGACGGCGTCCGAGCCTGGGCCTGGACCGCCGGCAGTGCTGGACCCGGTACCGGAGCCGAAGCCCGAACTTGATCCGGAGCCGAAGTCCGAGCTCGGTCCGAAGCCCGATCCGGAACCGAAGCTCGGTCCGGAGCCGAAGCCGGAGCCAGGACCCGAACTCGGGCCTGGGCCGGTGCCCAGAGCGGGTACCGGACCGAGTTGCACCGTTTCCGCGGCGGGGCCGGTCGCCGTCTCGGGCGAGAGCCCGGTGCCGAGGTCCACCGGGTCCGTGGTCAACGGCGGCGTGTCGCCGAGCAGCGGCGCGGTGCCCTCGCTCTCGGACGACGACACCCCGGGCTCGGCCGGGCCGGCGACGAGGTCCAGCACCGTCGGCGACTCCGGAGTGTGCGGGACGCCCGAGTCGTCAGGGGCCGCCGGTGTCTGAGGAACCTCCGCGGTTCGGGAGACGTACACGTCGGACGGGACGGAAGGGAACACGGCGGACCCGGCCGCCGGCGCCCCCGGGCCTGGCAGCGGCAGGGCGGTGGGCGGCAGCGCGGCGAGCGGCTCGCCGAGACCCCGATGACGCGGCCGCGGCGGGGCGGCCGCGACGTCACGCTGCACCGCGGGCTGCACGGCAGGCCCGACGCCCTCCATGCCGCCGATGAGCGGAGCGGTGGGGGCGGCCTGCGGTGTCTGGTCGGGGGCCGGGCCGGTGCGCGGTGCGGCGAGCGGGAGCGAACCCGTGTCCCGTGACACCGTCGGCGGGGCGGTGAGCGACGCTTCGGTTCGCTGGACGACAGCGCTCTCCTCGCCCTGCCCCGCGTGCGTGTCGGGTGCGGCGAGCAGGTCGGCGACGGGTTCGTCCGGGGCGGCCGGGGCCAGGGGGCCGGGGTCCGTGTCCGGGACGGGCGACGGAGCGACGGCCGTGAGTTCCCAGGCCGGTGACTCCGGTGACTCGGCGACATTCAGGGGGCGGATGGGTGCGGGGCCCGCGGGGGCTGCCGGGAGTGCCCGCATACGCATGACCGTCAGCGGAGCGGGCGGTGCCGTGTCCCGTGCCGCCGCCGGGCGGGTCAAGGGAACGGTCGTCCGCTGGAGTGGCGTCCGGGGAAGCGGTGCCGGTTCGGCCACCCGTACGCCGTCGGGGGCCGACGAGCCACGGCTCGCGCCCCAGTCCGGG
Source organism: Streptomyces sp. NPDC002623 (assembly GCF_053592635.1). Classification (NCBI taxonomy): domain Bacteria; kingdom Bacillati; phylum Actinomycetota; class Actinomycetes; order Kitasatosporales; family Streptomycetaceae; genus Streptomyces; species Streptomyces sp. NPDC002623. The sequence goes on from NZ_JBSFWB010000059.1 coordinate 6,909, forward strand.
TCCAGGGTCGGGGTCGGGGTCGAGGTCGGGCTCGGGCTCGGGGTCGGCGCAGGGTTCGGGTGGTGTGCCGTACCGCCGGCGGCCGGGGACACCGACCGGGAGACGACCGGGCCGGCCGATCCGTGCGGGTCACCGGACCGGTCCCCGGCCCCTGAGGCGACGGGTGGTGACGCCATGTCGGACCCGCCCGCCCACGCCTGGGCGAGATCGGGCTCCTGCGCGCCGCGCGATCCGTCGGATGCGTGCGCCTGCGGCCGGCTGCTCGTCCGCTGCACCGGCAGGGAGAGTTCCGCCAGCCCGTGGCCGACGCCGGACGGCGCCTGTGCGCTGACGAGATGGCCGAGCGGTCCGGTGACGGTCGGGTCCTGCCAGGTACCCAGCCGCTGACCGAACCCACGGGGGTCGGTGAGCAGCCCCATCGGCGCGCTCAGGGTCCGTTGCACGGGCGGCGCCCACTGCCACCCGCCCGTGACCTGCGCGTCCGTCGCCGCGTCCGGTCCGGGTGACGTCGTCCCGGCGTCGGCGCCCGCTCGCGTCCCGGGCTCCGTGGCGCCCCGCGAGCGATCACCGCTCCTCGTCAGCCAGGACAGCAGTCCCATCTCGGTGTCCTCTCACCGCCCGTTGAAACGGGCGATCTGCTCGACGTACCGCTGCCGTTCGGGGTGTTCCAGATCGAGCAGCTCTTCGAGCGGCCAGTGGAAGTGATAGGCGAGGTACGCGATCTCCTCGTAGAGACGCTCGACCGCGTACGTCACGATTCCCCCAGGCGGCCCCCGGCGAGGTCCACGGCGAAGTGTTCCTGGCAGGAAGGGCAGGTGACCGCGGCGCGCGTGTGGCCCTCCGCGTTGATCCGCCGGTAGAAGTCCTGGAGGAAGGCGAGGTCCGAGGCGAACAGGTCTTCCACGATGCCCGCGTGGACGTCCTCGATGGTGCCGATCCGGGTGATCACCCGGGCGACCAGGACCACCGACAGATACGCGGAGTTCTCCCGCACCCGGTCGTCCCGCAGCGGGATGAGCTCGTCCCTGGCGGTGGCCAGCCGCATCACACCGTGCCGGTGCACGGTGCCGGATTCGTCGACGTACCCCCGGGGCAGTTCGAAGGCGAACTCGGTGCGGAGCGTGTCACGCCCCGCGCCGTTCGCGCCCTCGCCCTGTCCCCCGGAGTGGTCCTGCCCCGGTACGCCCGGGAGCGGCTGTGCCGCCTGCCGCGCCTGAGAGGGCATCGTCTTACGCATCACTCAACGTCCATGCTCTCGTACGTGATCGAGAGCTTCTCGGTGAGGACCGAGGTGTCGCCCGCCTTGAGCGTGCCGATCTCCAGCGACTTCGGCCAGCAGTTGATCAACTGGTAGCGCTTGATCGCCATGCCCTCGTAGTCGTACACGATGATCGCGCCGTTCTTGCGGGCGTCGCCCATCTTCCCGAACCGGGACGACTTGATCCACGCCTCGAAGCTGTTGTCCTCGGTCAGACCGCGGGTGACGGTGACCTCGCCGGCCTTGGGGCGGCCCGGCAGCTTCTTGATCGCGTACTTTCCGTCGGTGGTGTTCTGCTTGAGCTCGATGACGTCCTGTTCCATCTTCAAGCCGCTGACCTCGGTGATCTGTTTGATCACCACGCCGTCGAATTCCAGCCCGAAGGAGTGGCCGACCGAGCTGTCGAGTTCGGGGAGTGCCATCCCAGCCTCCATGGGTCGTCTCGTGTGTGGAGCGGCGGGTCTTCCCCCGCCCCGGGACCGATCCGCGGGCGGCCCACTGCCGTCGGGCCGTCACCCGCCTGCCGTGCTGCTACTCGTCGACCGATCCCGTGCCGCCCGACAGCTGTGCCAGCCGGAACACCACGAACTCCGCGGGCTTGACCGGAGCGACCCCGACCTCGCAGATGACCTGGCCGGCGTCGATGCTCTCGGCGGGGTTGGTCTCCCGGTCGCACTTGACGTAGAAGGCCTCGTCCGGGGTCAGTCCGAACAGCGCACCCTTGCGCCACTCGTTGACCAGGAACGCCGAGATGGTGCGTCGGATACGCGCCCACAGGGCGTCGTCGTTCGGTTCGAACACGACCCATTGCGTGCCCGTCAGGATCGACTCCTCGATGTAGTTGAAGAGCCGACGTACGTTCAGGTAGCGCCAGGCCGGGTCGGAGGAGAGGGTGCGGGCGCCCCAGACCCGGATCCCGCGGCCCGGGAAGGAGCGGACGCAGTTGACGCCGATCGGGTTCAGCAGGTCGTGCTCGCCCTTGGTGATCTGCGTCTGGAGGCCGACCGCGCCGCGCAGGACCTCGTTCGCCGGCGCCTTGTGCACACCGCGCGACTCGTCGTTGCGGGCCCAGACCCCGGCTATGTGCCCGCTCGGCGGGACAAAGGAGTTACGGCCGACCGACGGGTCGAAAACCTTGATCCATGGGTAGTAGAGCGTCGCGAACTTGGAATCGAAGCCGGCCGTATCCATCCGCCAGTTCTTGATCTGCTGCGGCGACAGCCCGGGGGGAGCGTCCAGGATGGCGACCCGGTCGCCCATCAACTCGCAGTGCGCGATCAGGGCCTGCTGCACCGCGATGACGGTCTCGTCGTCGACGATGCCGCGCTGGTGGGCGCTCATCAGGTCGGGCACGGACACCATCGTGATCTCGTCGATGGCCTCCAGCCCGCCGAAGCCCGTCCGCTGGTCCGCGTCGCCGATGTAGCTGTCGGCCGACAGCTCCACCGCGCCGGACCCGGTCGGAGCGGGGGCCGAGCCCGCCTTGGCCGCGAGAACGACCGTACCGGCGTCGGGCTTTGTCGACGCGGCGGCCCGGCTGACCTCCTCCAGGGCGATGATCTGCGACTTCTCTTTGACCTTGGTGACGACGTTGTCCTTGCCGCGGCGGGTGGACACCGAGGGGTAGCTCTCCTTTTCCTCCCCGTCCACCTTGATCACGAGCTTGAACGCCTCGCTCGGCGGCGCCTCGCCCTCCGCGCCGGCGACCTCGACGGTGATCTCACCGGTGACGCCCGGCAGGGCCCGGACCCGGAAGCCGCCGAGCACCGCCTCGGCTGCGGACGCACCGTCCGCGGTCCCGCCGGCGGACCCGCTCGACAGTTCTCCCCCGACGCCGTTCCCGCTGTCTCCGATGCGGACGACGTAGCAGTTCCCGCCCCCGTTGGCGAAGTACCCGTACACGGCCGACGCCAGATAAGACCCCTCGACGAAGTCGCCGAAGGCACCCACGTACTGGCTCCAGTTGGTGACGAGCGTCGGCTCGTTCAGGGGCCCTTGCGGGGCGAAGCCGAGAAACGCGGCGACCGAGGTCCCCACTCCCTCGATCGGTCGTGCCCCGGCCTCCATTTCTTCGACATAGACGCCCGGGGACAGATACGACGGCATATCCACTCCTCCTTGACCTGCGGTCGAAGCTGAGTCTGACTCCGGCCCGCGATCACCTGGAACGTGTCGTCGTCCGCCGCACGGTGCACAGCCCACTGCCCGATCAGGCAGGCCGCCCTTCCCCTGCCCGTACCCACCCATCTCGTGTACGAGTAGCCACGAACCCGAACACTTGCGGCCATGAACGCGGCGCCGGACAAAAAGACCAGCGCGAGGACCAGCGCGGCACCGGCCCACCAGGCGGCCCCTGCCCAGGCCCGGGCCACGGTCGAGGAACCGACCTCGTCCATCGCGGTCTCCGGGCCGGAGAGCGCGCCGCCGGCGGGCCTCACCCCGCAGCAGTTGCGTCTGCTGCAGGCAGGGGCGGGGAACGCGGCGGTGGCCCGGCTGGTCGTGCAGCGCCAGGCGGCGGCCGCGCCTGCCGCGGACGCCCCGGCTCCGCCGGTCAAACCGCCGCCGTCCGCGTCGCCCGCCTTCCAGAACCTGAAGTCCGAGGTGCAGGTCAAGAAGACGGCGGCCTCCCGGCACGCTCCCGCCGCGACGGAGTCGAAGGCCGCGCAGAACGCCGCCGTCGCCCCGCCGGACGACAAGCAGGCCCAGGGCAAAGCCGCGCAGGCCGAGAAGATGAACGCCGCCAAGCCCGGCGTGTTCGACAAGGCCGGGTTCATCGCCGCCGTCAACCAGGCCATCGCCGCGCAGGCTCCGAAGAACCTCGACGAGGCCGACAACTTCTCCGGGTCCGGCAAGGCGGAGGCGGTCAAGGGCCAGGTCAGTGGTCAGGTCAGCCAGGGCAAGGCCGCCTCGGCCAAGGAGATCGACACCGCCACGAAGGCGGGACCGGACCTGTCGAAGGCCCAGGACAAGCCGGTCACCCCGCTCACCCCCGACGCTCCCCCGCCCGCCCCCGCCGCCCCGAACCCGGCGGGCGCGGTGCCGGCCACGCAACCGGACGCGGTCACCGACTTCTCCGGCGGTCCGCAGCAGGTCGACCAGCAGATGGCCGAGGCCGAGGTCACCGAGGACCAGCTCGCCAAGGGCAACGAGCCCCAGTTCACGGATGCCTTGACCGCGAAGAAGGAGGGCGAGCAGCACTCCGCCACCGCCCCCGGAGCGGCCCGCGGCGCCGAGGCCAAGCAGCTCGCCGCCGCCAAGCAGGGCGCGGCGGCCACCGGCGCCCAGGCCATGACCGGCCTGGCCGCCACCCGGACGGCCACCGGCAAGCAGGTCGACGGCGGCAAGGGAGCAACCAAGTCCGCCGACGAACGCAAACGCGCGGAGGTCACCGCCCGGCTGCAGAAGGTCTTCGACACCACCAAGACCGATGTGGAAAGCACGCTGTCGGGTCTGGACAAGCTGGTCGACGAGAAGTTCACCGCGGGCGAGAAGGCCGCGCGGGACGCGTTCACGGCAGACCACAAGCGCCGGATGGACGCCTACAAGGACAAGCGGTACTCCGGCTGGACCGGCAAGCTCAAGTGGGTCAAGGACAAGTTCGCGGGCATGCCGGAGGAGGCCAACCAGCTCTTCCAGGAATCACGCAAGATCTATGTCGCGCAGATGCAGCAGGTCATCTCCTCCATCGCCGACGTCATCGGCACCGAGCTCGGCAGGGCCAAGGACCGTATCGCCAAGGGCCGTGCCGAACTCAAGGCCGAGGTCGACCGACTGCCCGCCGATCTGAAGAAGTTCGGCCAGGACGCGGCCAAGGACTTCACGGAGAAGTTCGACGGACTGGAAGCCGACGTCAACGCGAAATCGGACCAGCTCGTCCAGGACCTCGCGCAGAAGTACACCCAGGCCCTGAACGCGGTCGACGACGAGATCAAGAAACTCCAGGACGAGAACAAGGGGCTCATCGCCAAGGCCAAGGACGCCGTCGTCGGTGTCATCCAGACCATCATCGAGCTGAAGAACATGCTGCTCGGTGTCCTGGCGAAGGCCGCGACCGCGGTGATGAACATCATCAAGGACCCCATCGGGTTCCTCCGCAACCTGGTCACCGCCGTCGCCGCCGGTCTCCACCAGTTCATCGGCAACATCACCGAGCACCTCAAGAAGGGCCTGATCTCCTGGCTGTTGGGCACCGCAGTCAGCGCGGGGCTGGCCCTGCCCGCCAAGTTCGACCTCAAGGGCATCATCCAGCTCATCGGCGGCATGCTGGGGCTGACCTGGGCCAACATCCGCGCCCGCATCACCCGCAAGGGCGTCCCCGACCAGGCGGTCACCGCGGCCGAACAGTCCGTGCCCGTCGCACAGGCCCTCCAGAAGGAGGGCCCGGCAGGCGCGGTCGAACACATCAAGGCCTCGGTGGGCGACCTGAAGTCCACGATCCTGCAGAAGCTGACGGCCTATCTGATCCCCACCGTCATCGTCGCCGGCATCACCTGGATCGTCTCCCTCCTCAACCCGGCGTCGGCCTTCATCCGCGCGGTCAAGGGCATCATCGACATCGTCACGTTCGTGGTGACCCAGGGCGCCCAGATCATGCAGTTCGTCAACTCGGTGCTGGACGCGGTCATCGCCATCGCCGGCGGCGGCCAGGCCGGCGTCCCCGCCCTCATCGAGGGCGCCCTGGTCGCCTCCATCCCCGTCCTCATCGGCTTCCTGGCCGCCCTACTGGGCGTCGGCAACCTGGCCAACAAGGTCAAGGAGGTCTTCCACGCAGTAGCCAAGCCGGTCAGCAAGGCGATCGACAAGATCGTGGACTTCATCGCGAAGGCAGCGAAGAGGCTGTGGGCGAAGCTCAAGGGCAACGGCAACGGCAAGGGCGCGGACAAGGGCAGGAACGAGCCCGGCAAGGACGGCGGTACCCCACAGCAGAAGGCGATGACCGCGAAGGCGGCGGCGACCGATGCCCGGAGCAGGCTGATCGCCGGCGCGACCCCGGATCAGATGCACGGCGTCCTTGAGCAGGTTCATCAAAAGTACGCGCCGCAGGGCCTCAAATCCCTGCGCATGGAGGACGTGGGTGAGCATCAGTTCCGTGTGGCCGCCAAGGTCAACCCCGAGGAGGAGAGCGAACTCATCCACCTGCCGGTCCAGGTCAAGGGTGACGAGCACGCCATGGGCTGGACCCCCGAGGAACTCCGGGTCTGGACCAAGGCTCAGGAAACGGCCAAGAAGGTCAGCGACGAAACGTCCGAGAAGCTGAAGAACACCCTGGAGAACAAGGCCGCTGCGGAGAAGCCGAAGCGGGAACCCGACCCCCCGACGTTCGCCCGCGGCGTGTTCAAGTGGACTGCCGCCGGCCAGGACGACGTCTCGGTGGTCAAGGCCGCCAGCTCCCGTCGGCTGAAGGATCACAGCGACGCGCACCAGGTGCGAGGCGCACACGCGGAGGAACACCTGACGCTCTACTACAAGAACAAGGATCTGCCGAGCATCCCGACCGACAAACAGCTCGTCCCGTCGATGTCGCTCCGTTACGAGATCAACAGGAGCCCGTGCGTCAACTGCGCCACCTACATCGCCGACTTCGTCGAGGACCTCAGGCCGAGGACGCAGAGTCTTTCCACGGTGGTGCTGGCCAGCGCGCTCTACGAGGGTTCCGTGGTGTTCACCGGGGAGATCAGACAGCGATACCGGAAGATCTTCGACGAGCTCATCTCCGCCGACGCGATACAGACCTTCCAGGAGTTCGAGGCGATCCAGAAGGCGAAGGCCGCCGAGAAGGGCAAGGAAGCCAAGGAACTCGACAAGAAGAAGATCTTCTCCGGCGTCCCGCGTACGCAGAAGGCGATGGGCGGCGAAACCGCGCGCCGGACCACGGAGTGGGACAAGGTCACGGTGCCCGACGACGTCCGCCGCGAATGGTTCCGGATCAGGCCGATGGAGGACCACGGCGTGGCCGGTCTGGCGATTCTGCGGGCCCACGGCATCACGGTCGAGGCACTGACCGCAGAGGAAGCAGGTGTCGACCGGTCCTTGACCGACGAGGAGAAGAAGGCGATGACCGAGGAGGACAAGGAGGCTCGCAAGGCCTTCCTCCTGGTGCTGAAGAGGAAGAACGACGAACTGCTCAAGGCGCTTGCCAGCGTGAAGAAGGCGGGCGTGGACGAGAAGGACGACTCCTGGGTGGTCAACCACGGCTACGTCGGAGGACGCTGACCGACTCGGCCATCACCCCTGCGACGCGAGGGTCTCCAGCGCGAAGAGCACCACGTGCTGCCAGAACATGGCCGGGCTGTCGAAGGACGGCGGATCGACGTCGCGGATCTCCGCGACCAGGCGGCGCACCTCGTCCCCGATCTCTTCCTGCGACTCGTCCTCGTCCGCGCCGTAGAGCAGGTCAAGGCCCTTGAACTTCGACCGGAGCTGGTATGCGGTCTCAAGGAATCGCTCCAGGGACGTATTGACCAGCGCAAACTTCCGGTCGCTGCTGCCCGGCTCGTACCAGTAGACGCGGTTGTCCGCCCGCGACATGCAGGCGAAACCGCCCATGCCTGCGGCGATCACGATGTCGTCCCGGACCTCCGGCGGGAACTTGTCCGGAGTCCCGGTATCGACGGCCTCGCTGATGGTCTGCGGCGGGTCGGTCCGGACGTTGCCGAAATACAGCTGGCCCAGGAGTGACTGGGGCATGCCGACCTCGGTCAGCAACCGCCGGTCTTCGGGGTTGGCGAAATGGCGCTCGGCGACCTCCGCCGGCATCGTCTCGACCCAGAGCGAGCCGAACGCCGACACTAATTCCGCATGCGTGACCATCTCTGGGCTCCTCAGTCGGCTTTCGCTCCGAATACCGTAGCAAGCATGAACGGGTTGATTCGGGTCAGGTGACGGCGAGAAACCTCCAGACCTCGGCACTCCTCTCGCCGGAGGCGTTCACATCGCGTCACAGGACGAGCAGGTCCACGTACTGGCCGAATTCGCTGGCCAGCGTCAGTCGGCCCAGTTTCTGGTATTCGCGTTGGACCGCGTGGATCAGCTGTTGCATGGTCAGCGGGGAGCCTGCCTCCGCGGTGAGGTAGGCGGCTGTGACGGCGATGGAGCGGATGTTGCCGCCGGCGAGTTCGAAGGAGGCGGCGCAGAAGGGGAGGTCGAGGTCGCCTGCGCCGGGGAGGAGGGGGGCCAGGCAGCGGTCCCAGAGGGCGAGGCGCTGCTCGGGGTCGGGGACGGGGAAGTCGACGACGAGGTCGAGACGGCGGGTGAAGGCGTCGTCGAGGTTGGCGCGGAGGTTGGTGGCGAGGACGGCGAGGCCGTCGAAGGACTCCATGCGCTGGAGGAGGTAGGCGCTCTCGACGTTGGCGTAACGGTCGTGGGCGTCCTTGACCTCGGAGCGTTTGCCGAAGATCGCGTCGGCCTCGTCGAAGAGGAGGACGCCGTTCACTCCGGCCGCTTCGGAGAAGATGCGCTCGAGGTTCTTCTCCGTCTCGCCGACGTATTTGTCGATCACGGTCGAAAGGTCGACGGTGTAGAGGTCGAGGCCGAGGTCGGCGGCGATGACCTCGGCGGACATGGTCTTGCCGGTGCCGGAGTCGCCCGCGAACAGGGCGACGACGCCCCGGCCGCGGGCCCCGCCGGGGCGCATCCCCCATTCGCCGAGGACACGGTCGCGGTGGCGGGCGCGGGCGGTGAGTTCTCGGAGCTGGGAGAGGGTGTCGGGTGGGAGGACGAGGTCGCCCCAGCCGACGGCGGGTTCGATGCGGCGGGCGAGGAGGTCGAGTCCGGCCGAGTTCTGGGCGCGGGCGCCGCGGCGCACGTGATCGGGGCGCAGCCCGGCGTCGTCCAGGAGCGCGTTCTGGGCGGCGCTTCGGGCTGCCCGGGTGATCTGTTCGGGGGTGAGGAGGAAGGGGGCCAGGAGGGTCGGGATGTCGAGGGCGGCGGGCACGGAGGTGCCGTACGCGGCCTGCCACAGCTCGGCTCGTACGGTCGGCTCGACGCGCGGGGCGCGCAGCAGCAGCGGCGGACGGGTGGACCAGGCGGCGTCCCACGGTATGCGGCCCACGAGGACGACGGGGACCGGGGTGTCCGTCAACTGCCTGAGCAGCGCGGCCCGTTCGCGTTCGCGGTCCCGGTCCAGGGCGTCGACCGGGGCGCAGACCAGACCGGCGCCGGTCAGCCGGGCCTCGCGTACGGCGGTGCGCACGGCGTCCACGGGGGCCGGGTCACGGGCGAGGCGGGCCAGGTCCAGGGCGAGGGCGGGGCGTCCGGCCAGGGCGAGAGCGGTCGCGGCGAGGGCCGGGCCGGCGCCGCCCTGGTCCTCGCGCAGGTAGGCGAGGGGGACCCCGGCCGCGAGGGCCCGGGCCAGCGGGGCGGCGTCGCCCACGCCGGGCACGGGCGGGGCCGGGGTCAGCAGGTCGACGACCCGGGGGTCGGGGGTGTCGTCGCCGAGCAGGTGCGCGGTGATCCGGTCCGGTACGCGCAGGGCGCGCCCGAGGAACGGGCGGTCCGGGTCGTCGATCAGCAGCAGGCCGCCGGAGAGCAGGGGTGCGGTGGCGCCGAGGCGGGCGCGGGCGGAGGCGTCCGCCGGGGACAGTCCGCACAGCGTCAGAGCCAGGCCGATGGAGGGGCGGCGCCGGGTGACGTCGTCGTTGAGATAGCCGTAGAACGCTTCGAACCGGGCGTCGAGATCGGGCAGCAGGGCGATGAGCAGGATCTCGACGTCGAGGTCGGTCAGGGCGAGGCCGGCCGTCAGGCGGCGCAGGCTGGTGGGCGGGTCGGCGGTGTCGGCGCGGGTCTCGGCCTCGGTGTGCCGGGCGGTGTCCGTGCGGTCGGGGGCGGCGGGCCGGGGCGGTGTGTTCAGGAGGCGGTCGACGGCGTCGTCGGTGAGGTAGAGGCCCCGGAAGGCGTCGTCGGGGTTGGGGTCGGTCTCCCTGCGGGCGGCGACGGCGCGGCGTACGCGTTCCTCGACGAGGACCACCCGGTCCAGCAGGTGGCGAAGGCTGGCGTTCTCGGCGATGGGGTGCTCCTCGCTCCGCTCGGTGGGTGCGCCGGGTGGGGTGCCGCGGGTCGTGCGTGGTCGGCCGCGCAGTCCCCCGCGCCCGTCGGGGGCCGCGGTGCCGCGTCTCGGCACGGCACCGCGTGCGGCACTCGGCCGGCGCCGACGGGCGCTCGGGGTCAGCCGGGCCGCGCCGCCGCCGGGGCACGGCGTCCCGGGCCCGCGCCGGATCCCCCCGGGGGTCCTGACCACCGGGGCGCCCGGCAGCCCGTGCTCATTCGCGGACGCGCCGGACCCGCGCCGGCCGCGGGCGACGCGCCGCCGGGTCGTCCGCCGCGCCGGCTTCCCGCGCTCCGGTGGCGCCCTGGCCGGTGCGCCGGGTGTCCTCCATCCCGAGCCGCAGGCCGCCCTCCTCGGTGACCGGCGGCGCCGCGGGGGCGACTCCCGTGCCGACGAGGGGGAGGCTGATCACCAGGTCGAGGGAGGGCTTCAGCTCGCCGCCGAGCGCGCTCCACACGTCCGCGAACGCCCGGTCCTCGGGGGGCGGCAGCGCGATGGTCATCGGCACCGACAGCGGAAGCCCGGCCAGTGAGCCGGTCATGTGCTCGGTGGGCATGGCGTCGCTGCTCAGCAGGCACAGCAGCAGGGAAGACAGCAGGCGGTGTTCGTCCTCGGGGCGCCGGGTCCAGGCGGTGATCAGATAGGACAGCTTGAAGTACCGGGGCGGGCGGTGCCGGGCGATGACGGTGCCGCGCTCGTCGTACTCGTTGGACAGGCCACGGGAGCGGCGGCGCATGTCCTCCCGGATGTCGTAGAGGTAGAGGTTGACGGTGGGGGCGTTGACCTTGGCCGCCCACTCGCGGGTGGGTGCGTCGAACATGACGCTGACCTGGGTGCCGCTCAGGGCGTCGTTCCGGACGAGGGCGCGCAGTGCGTCGTCCACCTCGTGGATCACGGTTCCTCCTCCGCCGTTCTCATCCGCGGCCGATGAAGTCGGGTGGCTGGAGGCTGCGGGGCACGACGAGTACCTGTGGGCCGGTGACGGGGTCGTATCCGGGTCCTGTGGCGTTGAGCAGCCGTGGTCCGGTCCGGTCCTTGCGCAGGACGAGGACCTGGGTGCGGAACGTTCCGTCGGCGCCCACCCGTACCGGGACCGTCGCCGCGGTGATGCCCTGGCTCCACTTCAGTTGGACGACGCTTCCGGCCGGGAAGTCGCGGCCCTCGGCGAGGACGACGTCGCCGAGCCGGGCGACGACGGGTCCGGCGGTCAGTACGGGCTTGAGGACGCGGAGCGGGCGCGAGTCGGTGTTGTTGAAGGGGATCGGGTCGGTCGGCGTGCTCGCGACCCGGCCGGTCAGGTTGCCGCTGACGGCCTGGTCGTAGGACAGCCGGGTGGTGACCTGGAGCCGGGCGCCGGCCGCGAGGGTGCAGGGGAGGCGGGCGGTGCAGCGGTCCTGGAGGCTCACCATGGTGACGGGTCCGGGTATGCCGGGGGTCAGGACGATGTTCGCGGCGGGGTCCGGTCCGGCGTTGCTGAGGGTGAAGGTCGCGGTGACGGTGCCTCCGATGAAGGCGGGCTGCGGGTTGACGGCGGCGGTCACGGCGACGTCGGCGGAGGGCGCGACCGGCACGGGCGGGACCAGGATGACGGTCACGACGCCGGTGTCGCGGCCGGTGTTGCCCGCCTTGTCGGTCGCCGTGCAGATGACGGTCGTCCTGCCGGGCTTGAAGTTCGACCCGGAGGGCGGGGTGCAGGTGGTGGGCAGGGCGCCGTCGACGACGTCCTGAGCGGTGGCGGTGTACGCGACGGACACGCCGTCCATGCTGAGGGACCGCACGATCCGGTCGTCCACCCGGACGACGGGCGCGGTGTCGTCGATGACGGTGAAGACGGCGGTGTCGATGCCGGTGTTCTCGTGCGCGTCCGTGGACGTGCAGGTCACGATGGTCTCGCCGAGCGCGAAGGTGGACCCGGTCACGGGCGTGCAGGTGACGGCCAGGGGTCCGTCGACGAGGTCCTGGGCGGTGGCGGTGTACTCGATGACGGCGCCTGCGGGCCCGGTGGCCGACTCGGTGCGGTCGTCCACGGTCACCACGGGCGGGGTCGTGTCGACGACCGTGATCACGGCGGTGTCGCGGCCGGTGTTCTCGTGCGCGTCCGTGGACGTGCAGGTCACGATGGTCTCGCCGACCGGGAAGGTGGAGGCGGGGGGCGGTGTGCAGGTGACCGTCGTCGGGCCGTCCACGATGTCGACCGCGGTGGCGGTGTACTCCACGGCCGCGCCGGCGGGTCCGGTGGCCTCCACCGTCAGGTCGTCGACGGTGACGACGGGCGGGGTGGTGTCGACGACGGTGATGACGGCAGTGTCCTTGCCGACGTTCTCGCGGGAGTCCGACGCCGTGCAGGTCACCGTCGTCGGCCCGATCGGGAACAGCGAACCCGACGGCGGCTCACAGGCGACCGGCACCGTCCCGTCGACCGTGTCCTCGGCCGACGCGGGGTACTCCACGACCGCGCCCCCGGGGCCGGTGGCCTCCGCGGTGCGGTCGTCGACTGTGACCAGCGGGCCGGTCGAGTCGGTCACGGTGAACTCGGCCGTGTCACGGCCGGTGTTGCCGGCCTTGTCGGTCGCCGTGCAGGTGACGGTGGTTTTGCCGATCGGGAACGTCGAGCCGGAGGCCGGCTCGCACACCGTCTTGACGTCGCCGTCCACGATGTCCGTGGCCGTGGCCGGATACGTGATCACGGCGCCGTCGGGACCGGTCGCCTCGGCGGTGCGGTCGTCGACGCTCACCACCGGCGCGGTGGTGTCGACGACGGTGAACACGGCCGTGTCGCGGCCGGTGTTGCCGGCCTTGTCGGTCGCCGTGCAGGTGACGGTCGTCTTCCCGAGCGGGAAGCGCGTCCCGGAGGACGGCAGGCAGGACACCGGAACGACGCCGTCGACGTTGTCGCGTGCGGTGGCCGGGTAGTCGATGACCGCGCCGGCCGGGCCGGTGGCTTCCACCGTGCGGTCGTCGACGGTCACCACCGGGGCGGTCACGTCCTTGACGGTGATGCGGATCTGTTCCCGGTAGGCCGGTTCGGCGGTCGGGCCGAGGAGGAACTGGACCGTGCAGGACAGCGTGGAGCCCTGCGGTGCGTCCGGGGCCACCGTGATCCGCTCGGTGAAGGAGGCGATCTGACCGCTGGTCACCTGGACGCTCGTCGGCGAGAGGGAGACGCCCAGCGAGGGGTTGCAGTCGACGAGCCGGTGGCTGACGACGACGGGCAGGTTCGTCAGGCCCTGGACGATGGCGTTCGACACATCGCCCGCGTTGATGCCCTGGAGGTACTTGCCGCCGGTGGCCTGGGTGACCTGTCTGGCCTGGCCGGTCTGGTCGAGCCCGTTGCCGTCGACGCCGACGGCGAGGACCTTGACGCCTCGGCTCTGGAGCGTCTTGACGACGTCGGCGAACCGGCGCCCGTTGCTGGGGTCGTGGGTGGGGGCGTCACCGACCAGGACGACGATCGGGCTGGCGCCGTCCCTGAACGGGTTCCGGCCGCCGGCTCCGGTCGCCACCTCGTGGAGCGCGTTCCCCCAGTCCTCCGCCGTGTCGCCGCCGCCGGAAGCGGTCAGGGCGTTCACGCCGCGCTGGATGGCGGCGCGGTCGGCGGTGAATGCCTGGTGCAGCATGAAGAGTCGGCTTCCACCGCCCACGTCGCCGAAACTGGCGACGGCGAAACGGGAGTCGGGCTGCACGGCGAAGACCTGGTTGACGATCGTGGGCAGGTTGTTCTTCACGTTGGTGATGACGTTGTCCATGCTCCCCGTGTTGTCCACCAGCAGGACCACGTCCGGCTTGGGCGGCACCGCCGGGGTCTGCACCTGTTTGGCGACGGTGATCGAGGCGCCGGGGTTGAGGGACTGCTCCACCAGCGCCGGCGTGACCGGGGACGTCGGGGCCGCCGCCTCCGGCACCGCCGCTTCCGGGACCGCCGTCGTCGGGCTGGAAGGAGGGGAGGGCGAAGGGGAAGGGGAGGACGAGGCCGTCGCCCGGGCCTGCGGCGTCGTGTCTGAGATGCCGGCCCCTACCGCGCCGAGCGCGAGGATCGAGGCCATCAGGCCCGCCCTCAGCCGGAACAACCGCACGACTTCCCCTCCCGATCGGCGTCTGCCCAACCGTCCCCGGCGCCGCTCTTCGACGGAGCGGCGCATGGGACACGCGTTTGGGAAGTGCGGTCTGCCCTTCAGGGCAATCCGCCCCTCCCTTCGCCGCCGAGGCGGCGCGGCCTCTTCAGATCAGCCCCTGCCGAAGCGCATAGGCGACGACATGAGAGCGGTTGCGCAAGTGCAGCCGGGTGACGAGGTCGTGCAGGATGTTCTTGATGGTCCGTTCGGAGTACGCGAGTTTGGTGGCGATGTCCCCGGTGTCGTACCCCTCGGCGACGAGGCGGACGACCTCGATCTCCCGGTCGGTGAGCCCGCTGAAGTTCAGGCCGCGCGGCGCCAGGACCTGGCTCTGCAACTGGCCGACCTGCTCCAGCAGACGGCCCAGCAGGTCCGCGGGAACGCTTCCCTCTCCCCTGGCCACCGCGTTGATCACCTGCACCAGCCGTTCCGGCGTCGCCTCGGACCGGCGCAGGACGCCCGCCACTCCGCACTCGGCGGCGCCGACGAGTTGCTGGTCGTCGATGCGGGTGGCGACCAGCGCCACCCGGGCCGCGGTCGTCCGCCGGATGTGACGCAGGGTCCGCAGCGACTCCTCGTCTATGGTGTCGACGACGACCACCACCACTGCGGCGGCCGGTTCCTCCCCCTCCTCCTGCAGCCGGATCTCCGGCCGAGGCCGCAGTTGGGTGGCGACCCCCGCTCTGGAGATCGGGTCATCTGCGCGCAGGCACACAACTATCCGGTCCACACCAGTCTCCCCCCTGGTCGAGCGCATCGCGGCGCGTCGAGCAGTATGCGGCAGGCGACTCCACGCAAAGTCAACAAGGCGTCAATGGGCACCTCAGCTTCCCGAAAGTCTTCCTGTCAGGCCCCTGCCCACCGATGCCGCCCGCCTTATTGTGCCGATCATGACAACTGCGGCGAGCCTGGACACGACCGCTGTGACCGCCGAGCCTGGTGGGCTGATCCAAGTCCCCCTTCAGGTACGCAACTCCGGCAGCACGGTGGAGGAGTATCGCTTCGAGGTCGTGGGCCCGGCAGCGGCCTGGGCGACCGTCGAACCAACGAGCCTTTCGCTGTACCCGGACAGCACGGGCACGGCGGTTCTGGCGTTGAGCCCGCCCCGAAGCCCCGATGTGCCGGCCGGGGACCTCCCGTTCGGCGTGCGGGTGGTGCCCACCAGCGCCCCCGACACCACGGTGGTGCCCGAGGGCGTCGTCACGGTGCTGCCGTTCGCCGAGATCACCGGGGAGCTGGTGCCCCGCGGATTCGACGGCGCCTGGCGCGGCCGTACCGACGTGGCCATCGACAACCGCGGCAACATCCCGATGACGGTGCAGCTGGCGGCCCAGGGCGACAGCTCCCGGGTGCGGCTGGGCTTCGCCCGGGAGACCGTCGAACTGCCGCCGGGTGCGGCCGAGCTGACCCGGCTCACCGCGCGCCCGGCGCGGCGGCTGTGGCGCGGCGCTCCCGTCGTCCATCCCTTCCAGGTGGTGGCGAATCCCACGGGCGAAGCGCCGCACGAATCGGTCGCCCTGGACGGCACCTACCAGCAGGACGCGATCCTGCCGCGCTGGCTGCCGCGCGCCCTGCTGGCGGTGGTCGCCGTGGCGGCGACCCTGGCCATCGTGTGGTTCGCCCTGCTGCGCCCGGTGGTGCGGTCGGCGGCGCGGGAGGAATCCCAGAAGCAGGTGGCCGCAGTGCTGTCGCCCAGCCCCGGGGCGTCCGGCGCGGCGAGCGGCGGTGGCTCGGGCGGTGCGTCGGCGGGCTCCTCCGGAACAGGAGGGGACACGGCGGGCGGTGGCTCACCGAGCTCCGGCGCCGCGGCGGGATCGAACGCCGGAAGCACCGGCGGGGGCTCGGGCGGATCGGGCAGCGGAGGCGGCACCGGGGGAAGCGGGGGCGGAGGTGCGGTGGATCCGCGCAGCGCGCAGACCGCGGTCAAGGACTCGGTGGGCAGCGGCTCGACGGCCGACACGGTGTACCGCGTCCCGGCCGGTCAGGTGTTCGACCTGACAGACCTCGTGGTGCAGAACCCGCAGGGCGACTCCGGCACCGTCGTCATCGCCGCCGGCAGCCGGACCCTGCTGACGCTGGCGCTGCAGAACTTCCGTGACCAGGACTACCACTTCGTCACCCCGATCGCGGTGCCCGCCGGGGGACGGATCACCATGACGGTGACCTGCAGTGAGGTGGGACGGCCGGTGGGCGGTCCGACGCCGGCCCAGTGCGACGAGTCGGTGCTGGTCGGCGGGACGCTGCGGCAGGCGCCCAGCGCCAGCCCCTCCCCCTCCACCGCCTGACCGTGCGTGAAGGTGAAGGCAAGCGGGGCTGAGCCGTCCGGAACTGGCCCCCGGGCATGAGCCCGGGGGCCCCTGCCGGTCATTCCTCGGCGGACTCCTCCTGCTGCTCCTCCTCGGCCCGCTGCACGAACAGCCCCTGCACATCGGCGGGTTGCTCCTCTTCCTCGGCCTCCCGCTGGACCATCGCGGACGGCCCGGGTGCGGCCACCGCCCCCTCCGTGGCCTGTGCTGCCGGGGTCGGGGCGGACATGACACGGTCGGCATTGGCGCTGGCCTCCCGCTCGTACCGGTCCGAGGGGTCGCTGACCCGGATCCCACCGGGCGCCGTGGTCCCGTCGACCGGGCCGCTGCGCTGCTGTATCACATGGGTCAGCTCATGGGCGAGCGTCGTACGCCCGGCATGGGACGACGGGTCGTAGGCATCGCGCTGGAAGACGACGTTGTTGCCGACGGTGTAGGCGTGCGCGCCGACCGACTTCGCGGACTCGTGCGCCGCGTCGCCCGTGTGCACCCGCACGTCGGAGAAGTCCGCGCCGAGCTTGTCCTCCATGTCGGAGCGGACGTCGGCGCCGAGGCTCTGCCCGGAGCCTGACCCGACGACTTCGTGCACGGGCGAGCGCTGCGGCGAAGGGGACTCCTCGTCCTGCTCCCGCTGCAGCATGGCGCCCACCGCACTGTTGCCGACGGCACGCTGCAGCGTGCCCATGCCGGAGGGGCCCAGAACATCGGGGCGGCCTGCGGCTGCCGCTTTGAACAGCCGCGAGTCGTCGGTCTGGGACTGCCTGTGGCCGGCTTGTTGGTGGTCGTCGTCGTGCTCGTGGTCATGTACGTGGTCGGGCATGTTCGCTCCCTGGGACGTCCATCGGCAGACCTCTCTCACCCTGACACTGCCCCAGCGCGCCCGCCGGGTACAGGCATACGGCTGCCTACGGAAGTGCAGCCGCCGCTGCCCGATGAGGCAATCGCCGCCCGGGGACCGGGTTCGGGATCACGCCGTGGCGTCGCCGGGCGGCGGGGCGGTGGAGTTGCGCAGCACGAGTTCGGTGCCGACCTCCATGTGCTCCATGAGCCGCGAGCACCTGGGCCTCGGCGAAGCCGCGCAGCCGGCGCTCCGGCAGCGGGACCTTCTTCTCCACGAACTCGCCGTCGAAGGTGCTGACCGTCAACTCCTCGGGCCCGACGGCCAGATGGAGGGGGTCGAGCCCGC
This sequence comes from Streptomyces sp. NPDC002623, assembly GCF_053592635.1. Lineage (NCBI taxonomy): Bacteria > Bacillati > Actinomycetota > Actinomycetes > Kitasatosporales > Streptomycetaceae > Streptomyces > Streptomyces sp. NPDC002623. Next base: position 24,814 of record NZ_JBSFWB010000059.1, read on the forward strand.
CGAGCCCGGCCAGTGCCCGCCGCAGCTGCGGGTTGACGTCCATGTTCGTGGTGCCGTGCCCGATGTCGTCACCGTCGAGGCCGGGTGCGAGGACGTCGAGCCGGGCGTAGACACCGCAGCAGCCGGAGAAGGACTCGAGCCGCAGCCGGTCGCCGTCGGCCGTCATCACCGGGTCGAGCGAGGCGTTGGCGCTCGGCCGGCAGTAGCGGGCGGCGGCGACGTCGGCGACCGCGAGCAGCGCCGTCGCCGCGGCGGCGGGCGCGGTCAGGAACCCGCTGAAGAAGCGGGGGTTGGCCGCCTCTCCGGCCGGGGTGGCACCGCCGGAGGTCTCCAGGGCGAGGGTGCGCCCGGCCGTGGAATCGTGCACGGCCGAGGGGCGTAAGCAGGAGTAGGTCTGCAGGAGTCGGGGCACGCGCACACGCTACGGCCGAGGACTGACACCGGGTCGCACGCAGACCCTGTGAACGGTCTTGCCCACCTCGACGTATACGACGAGGTGGGGGAAGAGCGAACTCGGCCGTGCGGCACACGGCGACCGGCCGGTAGGCGAAGATGGCGGTCGTGTCGCCTGATCACGTGACCGGGCACGGGAGACATCCCGGAGCAGGCCGGGCCAGCCATGCGGGGGCGTGTACGCGGGCCGGTCTGTTCGCCGTGCTCGGCACCGTGCTCGCGACCTTCGGGCACCACGCGGTCGCCGACGGCACCGTGCCCTGGCGGCTGGTGGCCGTGTTGATCGTGGTGCAGTTCGCGGCGGTCTGGCCGCTCGCTCGGCGCCGCTACGTGCCGGTCGCCACCATCACCCTCACCCTGGCGACACAGGGGGCTCTGCATCTCGCCCTGTCCTACACGGACGGCGCTGCCTCGATGACGATGCCGCAGCATGCGATGCACGCCGGGCACATGTCCTCCGCCGCCGGGGACGGTCACTCCTGGCATCACGCGGGAGCGGCGATGACGGCCGTGCACACCCTCGCCGCGCTGGCGGTCGCGTGGCTGCTGCACCGGGCGGACGCGGGGATGACGGCGGCGCTCGGCACGCTGCACACGCTCGCCAGGGCTGCGGTGGCGGCCCTCGCCCAGGCGTTGCCGCGGGCGATCGCCGATCCGGAGCGGGCGCTGCTCGGGCTGCCCGCCGGGCGGACCGGCGCCTTCTTCGCGGTGGCGGCTCGGGCGTGGGAGGAAGTACTGGAGTACGCGGTGGTTCGCAGGGGGCCACCGCGGCGGGAGCACCCTCCGGTCCTTCACCGGTCCCGGCCGCCCCGACGGGCGCGGGGCCGGATTCTCCCGTATCAGCCAGGAGTTCCCCTGTGTCTTTTGTTTCTGCTTCCGTCCGCCCGACGGCGCGTGCCGGCCGTCGTTTCGCAGTGGCCGGCGCCGTCGCGCTGACGGCCACGCTCGCCCTGGCCGCACCGGCCGCGGCGCACGCGGAGGTCGAGGCCGACAATCCCCAGGCCTTGGCGGAGAACGTCACCCTGACCTTCGTCTGCGAGGCCGAGTCCGCCTCCGCAGGCTTCAAGGAGGTGCGAGTCGTCCTCCCGGCAGGCATAGCCCCCACCGACGTCACCCTCGGCGAGGCCCCCAAGGGCTGGAAGCTGACGGCCACCGAAGACGGCTACACCGTCGGCGGCCCGGCGATCAAAACGGGGGTCGACGCCGAGCACACGATCAAGGTCCGGCAGCTGCCGGATGCGAAGGAGCTCGCGTTCAAGACCATCGACACCTACAGCGACGGGGAGATCTCCCGCTGGATCGAACTGCCCACCGGCGGCAAGGAGCCCGAACAGCCCGCCCCGGTCCTGGAGTTGAAGGCCGCGGCACCGGGCGCCAAGTCGGTCGCTCCGAGCCCGACGGCGACGGCGACGCAGAGCGCGGCACCCACCACGGCCGCCGCCTCCCCCTCCGCCACCGCGACGGAGTCGGACGCCACGCCGGCCGCCGGTGACACGGCCGCCGACGAGGACGAGGGCATGTCCTCCGGCGTCCTGGCCGGGGTGATCGTCGTCGTCCTGCTCGTCCTGGGCGGCGGAGCCTGGTGGCTGGTCAAGCGGCGGGCCGCCTCGTCCGAGAGCTGACGTTCACCGCCGTCGCCCCGAGCTCGACCGCCCGGGGCGACGGCCGGTCGGGCCCGGCGGCCGCGTCGCCCACAGGAACCGCTTAGCATCTCCGGTGATGAGGAGCCGGGCGCAGTCGGCGCAGCACAGGACCCGCGGGGTGCGGTGGACCGCGTACGTCACGTTGTTGTGCCCCGCCCTGGCCGTTCTGCTTGCAACTGCGGTGATGTGCCTGGGTTATGTGGCACACGGAAGCGGCGAGCGCACCACGCCGACGACGGCCGCTGCGACCGCCTCGTCCGCCATGTCTGCCATGTCTGCCGAAGCGATGGTGGGGGCAGGCGCTTCTGCCGAGTCCCACTCGACGCCGGCCGCATACGAGGGTGACTGCCCCTCAGGGGACGTGTGCTGCGCTCAGGCGTTCCATCATGTGACGGGCGTGCTCGTCGCACCCGTCCACCGGGCGGCGGCGGTCCTGCCCCGTAGGCCGGGCCTCCCCCGGCGGCCGGACGGCCCCACGCTGCTCGCCCGGCCTCCCTCGGCCGTCGGCGCTCCCGATCTTCACGTCCTCCAGGTGCAGCGGACCTAGACGGATGCCGTGGCGCCGCGCACCCGCGCCCGCGCCGAACGACATCCACTCACCCCCTGCACCCACCGCCGTACGGCGGGAAGAAGGGCTCAGTCATGAGCAAGACCAGCAAGAAGGCCGCCTCCCTGTCCCGCAAGGCCCGCATCGAGGAGATGCGTCGCGTCGAGAAGGCCCGCGACCGCAGAAACCGCGTCGTCGCCATCACGCTCGGCACGGTCGTCGTCGCCGGGCTGGCGGGCTGGGGCGCGTACGCCGTCAACAGCGCCGACGAGAAGTCCGAGCAGCAGGCCGCCGCCGCGAAGGAGCCCGTCTCCGGCGAGAAGACGTGGAACGCGAAGAAGCTCACGCAGAACCACGTTCAGGGCCAGGTCGACTACCCGATGAACCCGCCCGTCGGCGGCGACCACAGCCAGGCGTGGATGGCCTGCGACGGCACCGTCTACACGAAGGCCATAGCGAACGAGAACGCCGTGCACTCCCTGGAGCACGGGGCGGTCTGGGTGACGTACAACTCCAAGGTCGCCGAGGCCGATGTCAAGGCACTCGGCGACAAGGTGGCCAAGACCCCGTACACGCTGATGAGCCCCGTCGAGGACCAGTCCGGGACGATCACGCTGTCGGCCTGGGGACGGCAGCTCACCGTGGACAAGGCGTCCGACCCGCGGGTCGGGCAGTTCCTCACCAAGTACGTCCAGGGCCCGCAGACGCCCGAGCCGGGAGCATCCTGCACCAACGGACTGACGTCCGCATGACGCCGGGCACGGCCGACTGAGTCCGCCGTCGGACGCCGCCGCCCGCACCGCCCGGCGGCGTCCGGCCGGACCTCGAGCCCGGCTAGGGCCTGTCCGGCTGAGCAGGTCGCAGGAAATCGGCGGTGCCGAATCAGCGCCGGTGAGCGGGGTGTGGTGCGTGCAGCTGCAAGGCGGAGGAGGGAGTCGACGCGGAGCGTCGGCGAGTGACGACAACGCGGCAGATGGGCGTGCCACACCCCGCGTCTGCGGCATGATCGGCCGGACAGGTCCTAGGGCACCAGGACCAGCCGTCCCCGTATCCCGCCCTCCGCGAGCCGGGCGTGGGCCTTGGCCGCGTCCGCCAGGGCGAACGTCTCGGCCACCCGCAGTGTCAGCACGCCGTCGTCCACCAGCCGGACCAGCTCCGCCAGCCGGGCCCCGTCGGCGGCCACCTCGACCGCGGCGGTCCGCACGCCCCGCACGGAGGCGGGCTGGGCCCCCGGGATCATCCCGGCGAAGGCGCCCCCGTCCCGCACCCACGCCAGCGCCCGCTCACCGAACTGTGCCGCGTCCAGGACCGCGTCGGCCTCGCCTGCCGCGATCTCGCCGGTGCTGAAGTGGGCGGCGCCGAGAGACCGTACGAACTCCTCGTCCGCCGGCCGGGCCACGCCGGTCACCGCGATCCCGCGGTGTGCGGCCAACCGCACCGCGAACCCGCCGACCGCGCCCGCCGCCCCCGTCACCACCAGCGACTGTCCGGGATCGAGCGACAGCAGGTCCAGGGCCTGTGCGGCGGCGAGCGCGTTCAGCGCAAGGGTGGCCGCGTGGACGGTGTCGACCGTCGTCGGGGCCTTGGCCACCGCGGCCGCCGGGACGACGACGTACTCCGCGTGCGAACCCAGGTCGGCCCCCATGCCGTAGTGAAGCGCGACGACCTCCTCGCCCACCTGCCGGTCGACGCCCGCGCCCACCGCGTCCACCGTCCCGGCGATGTCCCAGCCGAGCCCGAGCCGTCGGCCCGCCCCACCGAACGCGCCGACCCGCACGCCCGCGTCCACCGGGTTCAGCGCGGCCGCCGCCACCTTGATCCGCACCTCGCCGGCGCCCGGCTCCGGCGTCTCCAACTCGACGATCTGCACGGCCTCGGGCCCGCCGAACGAGGTCACCACAGCAGCACGCATCACACTCAACTCCCCATGTCGGTCACATCGCGGCGGTGTCCTCGCCGCTGCGCACAACCCTAGGAAGAGTTACTATCCAGGGGATAGTAGTTACCTGAAGGTGCCTACCTACCCACGAGGTGAGCCATGGCGACGAAGACGGCGGCCCAGCAGCGCGAACAGGCCCGGCACGAGTACGACGCGTTTCTGCGCGGCTGCCCCACCAACCAGCTCCTCGACCGCATCAGCGACAAGTGGATCAGCCTGGTCGTCGCCGCCCTCTCCGTCGGCCCCCAGCGCTACAGCGACCTCAACCGCACGATCGCCGGCGTCAGCCCCAAGATGCTCACCCAGAGCCTGCGCAGCCTCGAACGCGACGGCATCCTGACCCGCACGGTCACCCCCTCCGTCCCGGTCCGCGTCGACTACGAGCTCACCCCGCTGGGCAGCAGCCTCGCCCAGCTCCTCACCGCCGTGAAGACCTGGGCGGAGACCCACTTCGACGAGGTCCACGCGGCCCGCGACCGCTACGACACCGACCACCGCGACCCCGCCTGAGGCCGAAGCCGCTGCGCTGCCGGGCGGCGCGGACTGGATACAATTTGGGCACGAACGACTTCGCGCGATGCGGCCTCGCGGCTGCGAAGGAGTGTGCCTGTGCCCGGCCACCGATCCATCACCCAAGCCGAGAAACTGGCCGCGGCCAAGCTAGGCGGTGTTCCCGTCCGCGCGGAGCGGATGGCCGCCGTCGCCAACATCTACCGCGCCGCCTCGGCGGTCCGGCAGCATCTGGAGAACTCCGTGCTGCGCGGCGCCGACCTCACCTGGACGGCGTTCGTCGTGCTGTGGGTGGTGTGGATCTGGGGCGAGTCGGAGACACGGCATGTGGCCGAGGAGGCGGGGATCTCCAAGGGAACGCTCACCGGGGTCTCGCGGACGCTGGAGAAGCGCGGGCTGGTGCGGCGGGCCGCTCACCCGACGGACGGCAGGCTGGTCCTGCTCAGCCTCACCGAGGAGGGCGAGGCGCTGATGCAGCGGCTGTTCCCCGCGTTCAACGACGAGGAGGGCTTCGTCACCGAGCAGCTGACCGACGAGGAGTGCCGCAGTGTCGCCGACGGACTGCGGCGCGTGGTGCTCCAGGTCGAGGAACACGGCGAGGAACGCCGCCTGGCCCTCCTCGACGGCGCGTCCCCGGCACCGCGTCGCAGCGGCCGCCGTCCACAGAGCTGAGGCTCTTGGACGGCGCCGGTGTCAGCGTCTCTCGCGGGCCGCTCGTACGAGGGCGTCGAAGAGGCCCTGTTGGGCGGGGTCCTCGTGGGCGGTGTCCTCGGGGTGCCACTGGACGGCGGTGAACCAGCCGGGCGCGCCGGGGAGTTCGAGCCCTTCCACCGTGCCGTCGGCGGCGCGTGCGGTGACCGTGAGTCCTGCCCCGAGCCGGCTGGTCCGCTGGTGGTGGTAGCAGGAGGCCTGGATCTTCTCGGCGCCGGTCGCCTGCTCCAGCAGCGTGGCGCGCTGGATCGCCACCGGGTGCACAAGGTGCCGGTGCTCTCGGTCCGGGCCGCCCATGTCCTGTTCCAGGGTGCCGCCGAGGGCGACGTCGACGACCTGCAGACCGCGGCAGATCGCCAGCAGCGGTATGCCCGAGTGCAGTGCGTGGCGGGCGAGTTCGAGGTCGAAGGCGTCCTGGAGGTCGTCGACGTCGTACACGGCGTCGTGGGTGTCGGCGGCGCCGTAGCGGTGTGGGGCCAGGTCGCCTCCGCCGGGGAGCAGGACGCCGTCGAAGCGGGCGAGGCGGGCGGCGACGTCCGAGTCCGCGGGGTGGATGCTCGCCGGTTCGCCGCCGGCCCGCCAGACGGCCTCGATCAGCGCGCGGGCGTTGACCTCGGCGGCGTACCGCAGCGCGGAGGTCGTGGCGGAGAAGCGGGCGGGGATCGCGATGAGCGGTCGCAGGGGCGCCGTCACAGCTGGATCCAGGTGGTCTTGAGTTCGGTGTACTTCTCCAGGGCGTGGGCGGACTTGTCGCGGCCGTTGCCGGACTGCTTCACACCGCCGAAGGGGACGGTCAGGTCACCTTCCTCGTAGCAGTTGACCCAGACCGTGCCGGCCTTCAGGGCCCGGGAGACCTTGTGGGCGGTGGACAGGTCGGAGGTCCACAGGCCGGCGGCGAGTCCGTACTCGGTGGCGTTGGCCAGGCGTACCGCCTCGTCCAGGTCGTCGAAGGCGAGGACGGAGAGGACGGGGCCGAAGATCTCCTCGCGAGCCAGTCGCATCCCCGGGTCCACGCGGTCGAAGACGGTGGGCCGCAGATAGCTGCCGCCGGTGTCGGCCAGGGTGCGTTCGCCGCCGACGCGCAGCCGCGCGCCTTCCTCGCGGCCGGTCCCGACATGGCCGAGGACGCGTTGCAGATGGCTCTCGCCGACCAGCGCGCCCATCTCGGTCGCGGGATCCAGCGGATCCCCGACCCGCAGTTCCCGGGCGCGCGCCACGATCGCCTCGGTGACGCGTTCGGCGACGGAGGAGTGGACGAGCAGCCGGGAGGGGGCCGTGCACATCTCCCCCTGGTTGAAGAAGATGCCCCAGGCGGCGGTGGCGGCGGCCTTCTCCAGGTCGGGGGCGTCGGGGAGGATGATGTTCGGCGATTTGCCGCCCAGCTCCAGCCAGACGCGCTTGAGGTTGGAGTCGGCCGCGTAGCGCAGGAAGTGGCGGCCGACCGCCGTGGATCCGGTGAACGCGAGGACGTCGACGTCGGGGTGCAGTCCGATCGCCCGCCCGGCCACGGGTCCGTCGCCGGTCACCACGTTGAGCACGCCCGGGGGCAGGCCTGCCTCGGTGGCCAGCCGGCCGAGCAGCAGCGCGGACAGCGGGGAGTTCTCCGACGGCTTCAGCACGACGGTGCAGCCCGCGGCGAGTGCGGGAGCCACCTTCCAACTCGCCAGCGTCAGCGGGAAGTTCCACGGTACGACGGCGCCGACGACTCCGGCCGGCTCCCGGGTGACCAGGGCCAGCGCGTCAGGAGCGGTGTGCGGGGACTCGTCCGTCAGCTTGTCCGCCAACTGCCCGTACCAGCGGAAGGTGTTGATCGCGGCGCGCAGTTCGATGTCATGCGCGTCCGTGATGGGCTTGCCCATCTCCAGGCTGATGGTCAGGGCGAGCCTGTCCCGCTGCTCTTCGAGGAGTTCCGCGATGCGCAGCAGGACGCGGCCGCGGTCGGCGGGGGCGAGACGCGGCCAGGGGCCCGTGTCGAAGGCCCGGCGCGCCGCGGCCACGGCAAGGTCGACCTCGGCGGGCCGGGCGTCCGCGATCTCGGCGAGGCGTCGCCCGTCGCGAGGCGAGACGACAGTGAACGTGGAGCCGCCGCCCGGCTCGTCCACACCGTCGATGTGATGCTGTCCGGGCAGGCTCAGGTCCTCGGCGCGGCGCAGCAGTTCTTCATGGGTCAGAGCCAGGCCTGGCATCCGCTTCCCCTTCGTGTCTGTTTCCTGGGCGTACGGCACCCGGGAGCGGGTGCCGGGTGCCGTACCTGACCGTCGGCGCGGCGGCGGGATCAGCCGGTGGCTCGGGAGCTGTGCCGGGTCAGCCGTGCCGCGACGAGTCCCAGGACCAGCACGGCCGGGACCGAGAGCTCGAGCCAGACGGCGGTGGTCCGGTCGCCGCCGATGAGCGTCGTGAAGTTGTCCAGGATGAGCCAGATCGAACCGGCGATGCCGAGCGCTCCAAGGATCGGCGCGATCAGGGTGTTCCAGGGCCGGAGGTCGACGCGCGAGCGGCGGAAGTAGACCACCACGGAGACCGAGGTCAGGAAGTACAGGAGCATGATCCCCAGCACGGCGATGCCGCTGAACCAGGAGAAGAGCGTCAGCACCGGGTCTTTGCCGAGCACCGCGAACGGCATGACCATCGCGACGGCGATCACGGTCTGCACGGCACCGGCCGCCCAGGGCGAGTGACGCCGGTTGACGGTGGTGAGGCCGTGCGGCAGCAGTCCCTCGCGGCCCAGGGAGAACAGGTAGCGGTTGGCTGAGTTGTGGAAGGCCAGGATGCCGGCGAAGAGCGAGGTGGCCAGCAGGACGGGCAGCACGTCGTCGGTCCAGGCGCCGAACTGGGCGCCGATGGGTGCGAAGACGAACGACGCGGCGTCGCCGGACTCCACCGCCTTGCCCGCCTCGGCCGTGACCTGGGAAGCGCCGTGGGCGGAGACCAGCATCCACGAGGTGAAGGCGAAGAAGCCGGTGATCACCGCGAGGGACAGATAGGTGGCCCGCGGCACGGTCTTCTTGGGCTCGCGGGCCTCCTCGCCGTAGATGGCGGTCGACTCGAAGCCGAACATCGACGCCACGGCGAACATCAGCGCCACGCCGGGAGCGCCCTGCAGTGCGGCGTGCGGCGAGAAGCTGTCGGCGAGGTTGAGTCCTTCGGGGCCGCCGCCCTTGAAGAAGGTCACGAGGGAGAAGACGGTCAGGATGCTGAACTCCGCCAGGACGAAGACGGCCAGGACCTTCGCTCCCATCTCGATGCCGACGGCGCCGAGGATCTGGACGATCACCATCGTGACGAGCGCCCAGACCCACCACGCCACGTGCGTGTCGGTGTAGTGCTCGACCAGGCCGCTCACCGTGGCGCCGTACAGCCCGTACATGGCGGCCTGGATGGCGCAGTAGGCGAAGAGGGCGACACCGGCGCTGCCGGAGCCGGTCGGCCGGCCGAGGCCCTTGCCGATGTAGGTGTAGAAGGCGCCGGCGTCCACGACATGGCGGCTCATGGCCACGAAGCCGATGGAGAACAGCAGGATCACGACGCCGACCGCGAGGTACGCGGCGGGGACGCCGGCTCCGTTGCCTATCAGGATGGCGATGGGCACGGCGCCGGCGATGCCGGTCAGCGGTGCCTGGGCGGAGAGGACGAAGAACACGATGCCCAGGACGCCGAGGGAATCGGGCTTGAGCCTGCCTGTCATGGATGAATCTTGCGCGGAGTGCGGGGCAACCGCCGTCTGACTGTCCACTCGGATCACCTGCCGGGACGGGGAGGGGGACGGGAAGGTAAGCGCGGGGGGATTCGTTTCGATCCAAACGAGTTGCCTCATAGTGGGCTGGAACTATCCGTTTGGCAAGGGACCTGGTGGAGTTTTGCCGCGAAACCGGAAAGGCCCCGGACGCGGAGCGTCCAGGGCCGGGAAACGCTCCGGTCAGACAGTCATGCGCGCGTCTCGCCGCCACTGTCGCCATTGGCGTCGCCGTTGGCGTCGAGGAGCCTCAGCAGGGAACGCAGCTCCTCCAGGGCCGCGTCCGTGACCTCCGGCTCGCCCAGGACGAGTTGGTGCAGCACGAGTCCGTCGAGTGCGGCGAAGACCAGCCGGGTCAGCGCCCGGTCCGCGCCGGCCGGCAGCATCCGGCCGAGCTCGCGCTGGGCGGCGTCGAAGTACTCGTCGTAGAGCTCGCGGATCTGCGGCAGCAGCTCCGGGCGGCGCCGGGACTCCAGCAGCAGTTCGTACTGGAAGGCCTGGGTGTCCGGAGTCGCCGTGACCATGTCGGACAGGCCGGTCGAGAAGTCCGCGACCCTGCCGGTGCCGGGCTCGAGCGCGCTGATGCTCAGCGAGGTGCGGATCGTGTGGGCGAGGGCCTCCTCGATCAGCGCGTCGCGCGAGCCGAAGTGATGCACGACGAGCCCGTGGGTGACGCCGGCCTCTTCCGCGACCGCCCGGTAGGTGAGCTTGCGCAGTCCGCCCCGCGCGACGACCCGTACGGCGGCGTTGAGCAGGGCTTCGCGGCCTTCGCCGTACTGCAGGCGCTTGCGGGGCTGTCGGCTCGGGGAGGCGTCCGCGGACTCGGTCATGCAGGCGACCCTACCCAAGCGGACCGCAGGGTCACGTTCTCGTGTCATCGCCTGGGCGCACGGATGCCGCGGAACTCCCAGTCGCCGCCGAGCGCGGTGGACAGGACCTCCTCGGACTCGGTGGGCTGGGCGCCGACGTCGGTGCGGACGGGGGTCGGGCCGGTGACGATGTGGTTGGTGAGCCGACCGAGTCCTTCGACCTCGACCTCGACGACGTCGCCGGGCCGCACGGGGCGCGAGTTGGCCGGGGTGCCCGACAGGAGCACGTCACCGGGGTACAGGGTGATCGTCCGGGCGATGTCGGCGACGAGGTAGTGCATG
>NZ_JBSFWB010000060.1:0-34511 GCF_053592635.1 Streptomyces sp. NPDC002623
ACAGGCTGCGGGGACATCGTCCAGGACCGTGCGGACCTCGTCCTCGTCGGCCTGTATCGCCACCATCGCGCCACCCGTCGGCAGCGCCTGCATCAACCGGCCCCGGGCCCCGACCACTACAGCGGCGTCGGCCAGTGACCACACCCCCGCCACATGTGCCGCCGCAAGCTCGCCGATCGAGTGACCGAGGAGGAAGTCCGGCCGCACGCCGAGGGACTCCAGGAGACGGAACAGCGCCACTTCGACGGCGAACAGCCCCGCCTGCGTGAACACCGTCTCGTCCAGCAGCCCCGCCATGCCCGCCGCGGCCTCGGCACCCTCCGCACCCTCCGCGCCGAACACCACATCCCGCACCGAGTGCGTGACATGCCCCGCCAACTGCCGGTCCAGCTCGAACACCGCCGCGTCGAACGCCGCCGCGAACACCGGGAAGGCGTCATACAGCTCACGCCCCATCCCGACCCGCTGACTCCCCTGACCGCTGAACAGGAAGGCGAGGTCTCCCGACCCGAGGACCGACGCGCGTACGACGCCCGTGCCGGGTTCGCCGGTGGCGAGCGCGTCGAGTCCGGCCAGCAGGGCCGTGCGTGAGGAACCGATCACCGCGGCACGCTCGTCGAGAGCCGCCCGTGAGGTGGCCAGCGCCGAGGCGACAGCGGTGAGATCGGCTTCGGGGCGGTCGCGCAGGAACGCGGACAGGGCGGCCGCCTGAGCCCGGAGCGCGTCGTCCGACTTCGCCGAGAGCAGCCAGGGCAGGACGCGCGCTGCGCCACTCGTGCCGTCGCCGGTCTCCGTGAGCACCGGGTCGGTGCCGTCGGTTCCCTGCTCCAGGACGACGTGCGCATTGGTCCCGCTCGCACCGAAGGACGAGACACCCACCCGCCGCGGACGGCCGGTGTCCGGCCACTCCCGCGCCTCGGTCAACAACTCCACCGCACCCGCCGACCAGTCCACATGCGGGGACGGCGCGTCGACGTGCAACGTCTGCGGCAACACGCCCTCGCGCATCGCCATCACCATCTTGATGACGCCCGCCACCCCCGCAGCGGCCTGCGCATGACCGATGTTCGACTTCAACGACCCCAGATACAACGGACGTTCACCAGCGCCCCGCTCCTGCCCATAGGTCGCGATGATCGCCTGCGCCTCGATCGGATCGCCGAGCGTCGTACCCGTCCCGTGCGCCTCCACGGCGTCCACGTCCGCGGCCGACAGACCGGCACTCGCCAGCGCCTGCCGGATCACCCGCTGCTGGGAGGGCCCGTTCGGCGCGGTCAGGCCATTGCTCGCGCCGTCCTGGTTCACCGCCGTACCCCGCACGGTCGCCAGCACACGATGGCCGTTGCGCCGCGCATCGGACAGCCTCTCCACCAACAGGACGCCGACGCCCTCCGACCAGCCCGTCCCGTCCGCCGCGGCCGAGAACGCCTTGCAGCGCCCGTCCGCCGACAGACCGCGCTGGCGGCTGAACTCGACGAAGACCTCCGGCGTCGACATCACCGTCACACCGCCGGCCAGCGCGAGCGAGCACTCGCCGCTGCGCAACGCCTGTACCGCCAGGTGAAGGCCCACCAAGGAGGAGGAGCACGCGGTGTCCACCGTGACCGCGGGGCCCTCGAAGCCGAAGGAGTAGGAGAGTCGGCCCGAGGCGGCGCTGCCGGTGTTGCCCATCAGCAGGTAGCCGTCGACGCCCTCGGGCACCTTCTGCATGCCCGACGCGTAGTCGTGGTACATCACGCCGACGAACACACCGGTCCGACTGCCGCGCAGGGTGGCCGGGTCGATCCCGGCCCGCTCCAGCACCTGCCAGGAGGTCTCGAGGAGCAGCCGCTGCTGCGGGTCCATCGCCAGCGCCTCGCGGGGCGAGATCTCGAAGAATCCGGCGTCGAAGTCGCCCGCGTCGTGCAGGAACCCGCCCTCGCGGGTGTAGCTCTTCCCGGAGACCGCGGGGTCGGGGTCGTACAGGCCTTCCAGATCCCAACCGCGGTTGGCGGGGAACGGCGAGACGGCGTCCCGACCGTCGGCGACCAGGCGCCAGAGGTCCTCGGGCGACTCCACTCCGCCGGGGTAGCGGCACGCCATGCCGACGATCGCGATCGGTTCGTCGTCCGCCCCCGCTCCGGGGCCGGCGGCGGGAGGCGTCGTCTCGTCGTCCTGTGCGCCGAGAAGTTCCTGACGGACCGTGCGGAGCAGCGCGGTCGGCGTCGGGTGGTCGAAGACGAGCGTGGCGGGCAGTCGCAGTCCGGTCGCCGTGTTCAGCCGGTTGCGCAGGTCGAGTCCGGTGAGGGAGTCGAAGCCGAGGGACTTGAACGTGGCGGACAGGTCGACGTCATCGCCCGTGGACAGGCCGAGGACGGCCGCCACCTGTTCGCGGACCGCGTCCGCCAGAGCGCGTTCCCGCTCCGCCGCCGACCCCGTGGCCAGCCTCTCCACGAGAGCGGATCGCTCCTGTCCGGCGGCCGCGGGCGCGCTGCTCGCGGTGCGGCGCGGCGGTGTGGGGACGACACCGCTGAGCATCCCGGTCAGCGCGCCTTCCCCGGCGCGAACGCGGAGGGCGGGAAGGTCCAACGCAACGGGCACCAGCAGCGGTTCGGCGGAGGCGAGTGCCGCGTCGAAGAGGTGCAGGCCCTGCTCCGAGGCGAGTTGCCCGACGCCGAGCCGGCTCATCCGCTGCCGGTCGACCGTGCTCATGGCACCGGTCATCCCGCTCGCCTCGGCCCACAGTCCCCAGGCGATGGAGGTGGCGGGCAGTCCGTCGGCACGGCGGACCTGCGCGAGCGCGTCCAAGTAGGTGTTGGCCGCCGCGTAGTTCGCCTGCCCGGGGCCGCCGAGGATCCCCGAGACGGAGGAGAACAGCACAAACGCGGCGAGGTCCAGATCACGCGTCAGCTCATGGAGGTTGACGGCGCCGTCCACCTTCGCCCGCAACACACTGTGCAGCCGCTCAGCTGTCATGGCCGCCACCAGACCGTCGTCGAGCAGACCGGCGGCATGCACGACACCGTTCAACGAGCCCCTGACCCGCTCCACGACACCGGACAGCACCTCCCGGTCGGCAGCGTCACCCGCCTCCACCACCACCGACGCGCCCAACCCGGCAAGCTCCTGCGTCAACTCGCCCACGCCCGGCGCATCCTGGCCCCGACGGCTGAGCAGCACCAGGCTGCGCACACCATGCCGGGAGACGAGATGACGGGCGATCAACCTGCCCAACGTCCCCGTGCCACCGGTGATCAGCACCGTGCCGTCACCGAACGACACCTCCTCGCCATCAGCGGCGTGCCGCACGAGCCGGGGCACCAGCAACTCCCCGTCGCGTACCGCCACTTCCCGCTCGCCTGCCGCCAGAGCCTGCGACACAGCGGCGGTCCAGTCGTCCTCGTCGACGTCCACCAGCACCAGACGGTCCGGGTGCTCCGTCGCGGCCGACCGCACCAAGCCCCAGACAGCGGCGGCGTCCAGCCCCGGCAGTCCGGTGCCGGTGCCGGTGCCCGTGCCGACGGCGCCCCGGGTCACCACGACCAACCGCGAGCCGGCGAATCGGTCGTCGCCCAACCACTCACGCACCACGGCCAGCACACCGGCCACCGTCCGGTGGACCGAGGAGGCGTGGTCGTGCCGCGGTCCCGGTTCGAGGGGGCAGGGCAGGACGACCGCCTCGGGTACGCCGGCTTCGGCCACCGCGTCCAGGTCGGAGTTCCTCGGGTCCAGCGTCTCGACACGACCGGTGAAGGCCGCGCCGATCGGGCGGGCCGGAATCCACTGGACGCGGAACATGCCGTCCGCCGTACTCGGGCGCGCTGCGCCGAGCGCTTCGGCGGCGATCGGGCGCAGGGTCAACGAGTCGACGGACGCCACCGGCTGCCCCGCCGCGTCGGCCAGCGTGAGGCGGACCGCGTCCGGACCGACGGGCGACAGTCGCACCCGTAGCTGAGAGGCGGCACCGGCGTGAAGGGTCAGCCCCTTGAAGACGAACGGCAGACGCACCTCGTCCGCCGTGCCTTCCCCGCGCTGCGGAAGAACGGCGTGCAGCGCGGCGTCCAGCAACGCGGGGTGCAGCCCGAAGCGGGCCGCGCTCTGCACCAGGTCCTCGGGCAGCGCAACCTCGGCGAACAGTTCGTCACCGGCGCGCCAGGCCGCACGCAGCCCCTGGAACGCGGCTCCGTACCCGTACCCGGTCCGCAGCAGGTCCGGGTAGAACGTATCGAGGTCCACCGGCTCCGCACCGGGCGGCGGCCAGGCTCCCGCGGCGAAGGACGCATGCCCCGTGGAATCGAGTGCATCGAATGCATCGAGTGCGGAGTCGTGCTCGGAGAGGGCTCCGGCAGCGTGCCGAGTCCAGCCAGGGCCTGCCGATTCGTCGGCGTCCCGTGAGAACACGCTGACCGTCCGGGACCCGTCGGGCTCGGCCGCACCGACCACGACCTGGAGCTGCACTCCGCCGTGCTCGGGCAGCACCAACGGTGCTTCCAGGGCGAGTTCGTCGACTCGTCCGCACCCCACCTCGTCGCCGGCGCGTACCGCCAGCTCCACGAACGCCGCGCCCGGCAGCAGGACGGTCCCGGCCACCCGGTGATCCCCCAGCCAGGGGTGCGCGGACAGCGACAGCCGTCCCGTCAGTACGACCCCCTGCCCGCCACCGAGTTCCACGGCCGCGCCCAGCAGCGGATGGCCCGCCTCGGCCAGCCCCAGCCCACGCGCGTCCCCGACCGGAGCCGTACGCTCCAGCCAGTACCGCTGGTGCTGGAAGGCGTAGGTCGGCAGGTCGACGGCACCGGCAGCACCATCACCCAGGAGCGACGACCAGTCGACGGAGAGGCCGTTGACGTATGCCTCGGCGAGTGCGGCGGTGAAGCGGTCCGGACCGCCCTCGCCCCGACGCAACGTGCCCAACACCACCGCATCGGCCTCCACCGCCTCGACCGTGCTCTCGATCGGCGTCGTCAACACGGGGTGGGCGCTGGCCTCGACGAACGCGTCGAAACCCTGCGCCAGCAGCAGGCGCACGGTGTCTTCGAAGCGGACCGTCTGCCGCAGATTCGTGTACCAGTACTCGGCGTCCAGAGCGGTCGTCTCCAACCGCCCGGCCGTCACCGTCGAGTAGAACGGGACCGTCGCCGCCGTCGGCTCGATGCCCGCCAGGTCCGTCAGGAGCCGGTCGCGGATCGACTCCACCTGGGCGGAGTGCGAGGCGTAGTCCACCGGCACCCGCCGCGCCCACACACCCCGGGCCTCACAGGCCGCGAGCAGCTCGTCCAGCGCAGCGCTCTCACCCGCGACCGTCACCGACGACGGACCGTTCACCGCCGCCACCGACACCCGACCGTCGAACTCCGCCAGCAACTCCTCCACACCCACCACCGGCAACGACACCGACGCCATACCGCCCGACCCGGCCAACTCCAGAATCGCGCGACTCCGCAAGGCCACGACCTTCGCCGCATCCCCCAACGACAGCGCCCCCGCCACGCAGGCCGCCGCGATCTCCCCCTGGGAGTGACCGATCACCGCGGCCGGCTCCACACCCACCGACCGCCACAGGGCCGCCAGCGACACCATCACCGCCCACAACACCGGCTGCACCACATCGACGCGACCCAACCAGTCATCCGACCCAGAACGCAGAACATCCATCAACGACCAGTCCACGAACGGCGCAAGCGCCTCCTCACACTCCCCCAACCGCCCGGCGAACACCGACGACGACTCCAACAACTCCGCCGCCATCCCCACCCACTGCGACCCCTGCCCCGGAAACACGAACGCCACCCGGCGTCCGACAGGAGCAACCCCCCGCGCCACCCCCGCCGCAGACTCCCCCGCCCCCAACGCCGTCAGCCCAGCCGCCAGCTCACCCCGACCCGCCGCCAGCACGACACCCCGGTGCTCCAACGCCGACCGCGATGCCACCAGCGCCGACGCCACCGCCGTCAAGGGAAGGTCGGGCTCGTCCCGCACGAACTGGGACAGTCGTGCCGCCTGTGCTCGCAAGCCGGACTCGCTCCGGCCGGAGACGAAGAACGGGAGCAGGGCATCCGACGGGTCCATGGGTGTGGGCTCGGCGGGCGCGGGCTGCGGTTCCATCTGCTCGATGATCACGTGGGCGTTGGTCCCGCTGATCCCGAAGGACGAGACGCCCGCCCGCCGCGGACGGCCCGCGTCCGGCCACTCCCTCGCCTCGGTGAGCAGTTCCACCGCCCCCGCCGACCAGTCCACGTGCGGGGACGGTTCGCTGACGTGCAGGGTCTGTGGCAACACGCCCTCGCGCATCGCCATCACCATCTTGATGACGCCCGCCACACCGGCGGCGGCCTGCGCATGACCGATGTTCGACTTCAACGACCCTACAAACAGCGGTCGTTCAGCGCCGCGCTCCTGCCCATAGGTCGCGATGATCGCCTGCGCCTCGATCGGATCGCCGAGCGTCGTACCCGTCCCGTGCGCCTCCACGGCGTCCACGTCCGCGCCCGACAGACCGGCACTCGCCAGCGCCTGCCGGATCACCCGCTGCTGCGACGGACCGTTCGGGGCCGTCAGTCCGTTGCTCGCGCCGTCCTGATTCACCGCCGTACCCCGCACCGTCGCGAGCACCCGGTGACCGTGCCGCCGCGCATCCGACAGCCGCTCCACCAGCAGCACGCCGACGCCCTCCGACCAGCCCGTCCCGTCCGCCGCGGCCGAGAACGCCTTGCAGCGCCCGTCCGCCGACAGACCGCGCTGGCGGCTGAACTCGACGAACATGCCGGGGGTGGACATCACCGTCACGCCGCCGGCCAGCGCCAGTGAGCACTCGCCGCCGCGGAGCGCCTGGACGGCGAGGTGCAGGCCCACCAGGGACGACGAGCAGGCCGTGTCCACCGTCACCGCGGGGCCCTCGAAGCCGAACGTGTAGGCCAGTCGGCCGGAGACGACGCTGCCGGTGGTGCCGGTGAGCAGGTAGCCCTCGGAGCCGCCCGCGCTCTCGTCGAGCCGCACACCGTAGTCCGTGTTCATCGCGCCGACGAACACGCCGGTCCGGCTGCCGCGCAGCCCGGCCGGATCGATCCCGGCCCGCTCGAACGCCTCCCACGACGTCTCCAACAGCAACCGCTGCTGCGGATCCATGGCCAGCGCCTCACGCGGCGAGATCCCGAAGAAGCCCGCGTCGAAGCCGGCGACGCCGGACAGGAATCCGCCGTGCCGGGTGTAACTGGTGCCCGATTTCCCGGAGTCGGAGCCGGATCCTGTGCCGAAGCCAGAGCCAGAGCCGGAGCCGGGGCCGGATCCGGGGGCGTGGTCTGGGGCGTACAGCCCCTCCAGGTCCCAGCCGCGGTCGTCGGGGAACGGCACGATGGCGTCGCCGCCCGCGGCCACCAGGCGCCACAGCTCCTCGGGCGAGCCGATGCCGCCGGGCAGTCGGCAGGCCATGCCGACGATGGCGATCGGGTCGTCGTCGGCCGACCGGGTGCTCGCGGACGGCAGAGCGGTCGGTTCCGTCGCGGGTCGGGCGACGCCTGTGTCGACGAGCAGCTCGGCGAGGTGCCCTGCGACGGCGATCGGGGTCGGGTGGTCGTAGGCGAGCGTGGTCGGCAGGTGGAGACCGGTGTCGGTGTTGATCCGGTTGCGGAACTCGACGGCGCTCGGCGAGTCCAGGCCCAGGTCCTTGAACGTCTGCTCGCCGTCGGCGGGGCTGAGTACGGCGCGGCCCAGGACCGTCGCCGCGTGCGCGAACGTCAGATCGCGGACGGCCTGCTCGCGCTCCTCCCGGGACAGTCCGACGAGGCGACCGGCCAGGACGGAGCGTTCCCGGCCGGTGTCGGCGGTGGACGCGTCGGGCGTGCTGCCCAGCCAGTGGCGTTCGCGCTGGAACGCGTACGTGGGCAGGTCGACCCGGTGTGCCCCGGCCGGCAGTGCCTGCTGCCAGTCGACGGTGACTCCGCGGACGTGCGCTTCGGCCAGCGCCGTGCGGAAGCAGTCGAAGCCGCCCTGGTGGCGGCGCAGCGTTCCGAACGCGTCGGCGTCCGCCCCGGCGTCCTCGATCGTCTCCAGGATGCCGGTGATCAGGACGGGGTGGGCGCTGGACTCGACGAAGACGTCGTGGCCCTGGTCGAGGAGGGTCCGTACGGCGTCCTCGAAGCGGACGGTCTGGCGCAGGTTGGTGTACCAGTACTCGGCGTCGAGGGCGGTGGTGTCCAGCAGCGCGCCGGTCACCGACGAGCAGAAGGGGATCCGGGACGGACGCGGCTCGATGCCGGCCAGGGCGCGCACCAGGGACTTGCGGAGCCGGGTGATCTGGGTGGAGTGGGAGGCGTAGTCGACGGCGACGCGCCGGGCCCAGGTGCCCTGTGCTTCGCAGATGGCGAGGAGTTCGTCCAGCGCGCCCTGCTCGCCGGAGACGACGACGGACGCCGGGCTGTTGACCGCGGCGACCGACAGCCGCTTCCTGAACGGTGCGATCAGCTCGGCGATCCGGTCGACGGAGACGCCGACCGATGCCATTCCGCCCCGGCCGGCCAGGGCGAGGATGGCCCGGCTGCGCAGCGCGACGACCTTCGCGCCGTCCTCCAGCGAGAGCGCCCCGGCGACGCACGCGGCCGCGATCTCGCCCTGGGAGTGGCCCACCACGGCGGCGGGCCGCACACCGAAGGACTCCCAGAGCCCGGCGAGCGAGACCATCACCGCCCAGAGCACGGGCTGTACGACGTCGACTCGGTCGAGCCACTCCTCGGACTCCGAGCGCAGGACGTCGGTCAACGACCAGTCGACGTGCGGCGCGAGTGCCGTCTCGCAGGCGGCGATCCGCTCGGCGAAGACGGGGGCGGAGTCCAGCAGGCCTGCGGCCATGCCGAGCCACTGCGAGCCCTGGCCGGGGAACACGAGCACCGTCCGGCCGTCGGCTCGGGACGCTCCGGTCACCACGCCCGGGGCGGGTTCTCCGGCGGCGAGCGCGCTCAGGCCGTCGACCAGTTCGGCTCGGTCCGCGGCGATCACCACACTGCGGTGGGCGAGTGGGGAGCGTGCCGTCAGGAGCGAGTGGGCCAGGTCGGGCAGACCGAGTTCCGGCCGGTCGGTGACGAACCGGGCGAGCCGGGCGGCCTGGGCTCGCAGTGCCCGGTCCGTGTGACCGGAGAGGAGCAAGGGGAGCGGAAGCGCCCTGGGCGACGGCGCTTCACTCCCGGTCCCGGCACCTCCAACGGCAACGGCAACGGCCTCAGCCTCGGTTTCGGCTTCGGCTTCGGCTTCGGCTTCGGCCACCACGATGTGGCAGTTGGTCCCGCCCATGCCGAACGAGCTGACGCCTGCGATTCGTGGCCCGTCAGGGTCTCCCGCGGCAGGCCACTCGGTCAGCTCGGTCTGCACCCTCAGGCGCAGTTCGGTCAGCGGGATGTCGGGGTGCGGCTGCTCGTAGTTGAGGCTTGCCGGGATCTCCCTGCGGGAGACCGCCAGGGCGGCCTTGATCAGGCCGATCACCCCGGCCGCCGCCTCCAGGTGTCCGACGTTGGTCTTCGCGGAGCCCACCGGCAGCGGCCGGTCGGCGTCCCGGGCTGCGCCGAGGACGGCGCCCAGTGCGGTGGCCTCGACCGGGTCACCGAGCCGGGTGCCGGTGCCGTGCAGTTCGACGTAGCCGACACCGGCCGGGTCCACGTCCGCCTGTGCGTACGCCCGGCGCAGCACGTCCTGCTGGGCGGCGGCGCTGGGTGCGGTCAGCGTCTCGCCGCCGCCGTCGTTGTTGACGGCGCTGCCGCGCAGGACGCAGTGGACGCGGTCGCCGTCCGCGAGGGCGCGGCGCAGCGGCTTGAGCACCACCACGGCGCCGCCCTCGCCGCGTACGTAGCCGTTGGCCCTGGCGTCGAAGGTGTAGCAGCGGGCGTCCGGGGACAGTGCGCCGAAGCGCTCCATGCGGGCGGTGGACTGCGGGGTCAGGACCAGGTTCACGCCTCCGGCCAGGGCCGTCTCGGACTCGCCGGAGCGCAGGCTCTCGCAGGCCATGTGGACGGCGACCAGGGAGGAGGACTGGCCCGTGTCGACGGTCAGGCTGGGGCCGCCGGCGCGCAGGAAGTAGGAGACGCGGTTGGCGATGATGCTGCGGTGCAGGCCGGTGGTGCTGTGGGCGGTCACCGCCTCGGGGCCGTCGGCCTGGAGCAGCAGCGAGTAGTCGTCGGAGAAGGCGCCGACGAACACTCCGGTGCGGGTGCCGGCGAGGGTGGCGGGCACGGTGCCCGCGTCCTCCAGTGCCTCCCAGCTCAGCTCCAGCATCAGTCGCTGGTGGGGGTCCATGGCGGCGGCCTCGCGCCCCGAGATGCCGAAGAAGGCGGGGTCGAAGCCGTCGACCGAGGCAAGGAAGGAGCCCTGGCCCGAGACGCCGCCGATGCCCGGGCGGTCCGCTGCGGGCGGCGCGACGGTGTGGGCGCCGTCGCGCAGGAGCCGCCAGAAGTCCGACGGGTCGTTCACCCCGGGCAGTCGGCATGACATGCCGATGACGGCGATCGGCTCGTGGCGGGCCGGACCGGAGGCCCGGTGCGTGGACGGGTCGATGCCGGAGCGGTCCCCACGTGCCATGTCCAACCCTTCGGTTCTCAGCCGGTCGCGGCGGTGGCCGCGGCGGAGCCCTCGGGTCGCCCCGAAGGTGCTTGCCGATCACTTTCGTCATCGCTGCCCGGGGTCATTCGAGGAGCTTGACCGCGCCCGACGGGCAGGATCGGGCCGCGTCGCGGACGCGGTCGTACAGTGCGCTCGGCGGGTCAGGCAGGATCAGGACGACCAGGCCGTCGGTCTCGTCCTGGTCGAACACGGCGGGCGCCTCCAGGGCGCACATCCCGGCGCCGCAGCAGCGGTCGCGGTCGACGTCGACACGCATCGGCCGCGCTACCAGGCGACCGGCATCGAGCTGACGCCGTAGATCAGCATGGTGTCCCGCATCCGGACCTCTTCCTTCGGTACGGCCAGGCGCAGTTCGGGGAAGCGGTCGAAGAGGGCCTGGAAGCCGATCCGCATCTCGATCCGGGCCAGTTGCTGGCCGATGCACTGGTGGATGCCGTGTCCGAAGGAGAGCTGGCCGCGGCCGCCGCGGGCGAAGTCGAGGCGGTCGGGGTCGGCGAAGTGCTTGGGGTCCCGGTTCGCCGCGAAGGCCGACAGGGTGACCGTCTCGCCGGACTTCATCGGGCAGCCCTCGAACTCGAAGTCCTCCAGGATGCCGCGGATCGGGCCGTAGTGGTTGACCGTCAGATAGCGCATCAGCTCCTCGACGGCGCTGTCCATCGTGGTCTCGCCGGAGCGCAGCATCGCGAGCTGGTCGGGGTTGGTGAGCAGGGCGTAGGTGCCGAGGGAGAGCATGTTGGCGGTGGTCTCGTGTCCTGCCGCCAGCAGCAGGAAGCAGATGTTGGTGACCTCCTCGACGGTCAGTTCCTCGTGTGCGGCCAGGCCGCCGAGGATGTCTTCGGAGGGGTCGGGGCCGCGGCGTCGTTCGACCAGGCCGCTGAGGTATTTCTGCATCGCGTCGAGGGCGGCGTACGCCTGGTCGAGCGGGGTGTTGATGTCCTGGATGACGGTGGAGTTGTGCTGGAAGACCTCTCGATCCTCGTAGGGGACGCCGAGGAGTTCGCAGATCACCAGCGACGGGAGGGCCAGTGCGAAGGCGGGCACCAGGTCGACCGGCGGGCCGGTCTCCTCCATGGCGTCCAGGGCGTCCGCGGCGATCTCCTGCACGCGCTCGGCGAGTTGGGTCATCCGGCGCAGGGTGAACAGGCCGGTGAGCAGGCGGCGGTACTTGGTGTGCTCGGGCGGGTCGGTGTAGACGAAGAAGCCGGGCGCGGCCGGGGTGGGTTCCTGCGGCTGGATCGGCGAGCGCAGCAGGTACTTCTGCGAGCTGAAGCGGGGGTCGGCCAGGGCTGCGCGGACCTGGTCGTAGCCGGTGATGAGCCAGCCCTCGCTGCCGTCGGGGTAGCGCAGCCGGTCGACGGGGCACTGCTGCTGACGCTCCAGCAGTTCCGGCGGCGGGTCCAGCGGCGTCGTGCGGGTGGTGGGCAACGGTCGGGCCCCGGCCGGAACCTCGGTCATGGCGTGTTCCTTCCTGTCGGCGTGGTGTCGCGGTGTCGCGGTGTCGCGGTCTTCCGGCGGTCGGGTCAGTCAGTCGCTCACTCAGTCACACAGTCGGTCGGTCAGTCGGGTGGGTGTGTCAGTCGGTCGGTCAGTGGGGCAGTCAGTCGAGGACCTTCATGTCCGTGTCGCCCCACAGCGCGCGCAACTCCCGCACCAGGCCGTCCTCCCGGAAGCGCACGATCCCGATGATCGAGATCTCGATCCGCTTGGGGTAGCTGCGGGGGCTCAGTTCGACGGTGGCCGGAAGGACCACGGTCTCCCCGTCGTGCGCGGCCACCGGAGTGCCGGGGCGTTCCTGGGCGCGGTCGTCGACGAGGGCCCGGGTGATGTGCGCGCGGAGCGCTTCGAGGCCCACCTGTTCGCCGGAGCCGACCGGGTCCTCGAACACCACGTCGGGGGCGAACAGTTCGAGGACGCCGTCCACGTCGCCGGCGTTCATCCGGCGGCAGTACTCGAGCGCCAGGGCCTTGCGGGTCACCTCGTCGGGCACGCGGACTCCTTCCGAGCGGTGCGGCGGTGCGGCGGCGAAGGTGCGGGCGCGGCGGAAGGATCGCGAGCTCGCGTCGCACGGGATCAGCGGCTCGGGTCGTCGCGGCCGGACCGGGGACGCCGGTCTCATCCACGACTCAGTGTTCGATCACCTACCGCGCGGACGCCACCCCTGTTCGCACCCCTGCCGACCCCTGGTACGCCGCTGACCTGCACGGAAGCCGGATCTGGGGGTCGACTTCCGCCGTGTCCCCGGAAATGGCGGGGTTGCTCCCTTGAGCGACACCCGGTCGTGTGCGAAGGAGCCTCGAACGGCCCCGGGCCCCCTGCTAGTGTGGTTCAACCAATCCCAACAACCACAACGCTGTCTCAACGCCGAGGCAGCGAGCGGCCCCCTGCGCCTGCCCGCATCCGTGATCTCGATGCGACTCGCGACGCGGTCGGCGTTTACGTCTCCCCGTCACTGGCGTGAAGGAGAGCACAAATGAAGACCATCAACCGCCGTCAGCCTCATCCCACCTCCTTCGCGAGACCGGATCCGCACCTGTGTCGACGGCCGTGCCGTCGCCCCGCGTGGGTCGCCGCCGTCCGCGATGAGACCGGACCGTGAGCGCGGGCGAGCGTTCCGAAGCGACCGCCTTACTGACCGGTCTCCTCGACGGTGCGCCGGCCTGTGACAGCGGCATCGCCGTGATCAGCGGCTCGGTGGCCATGGGAAAGACAACGTTGTTAGCGGGGTTCGCGCAGCAGGTGCGGGCCGCCGACGGCGTGGTGCTGACCGCCGTGGCGTCCGAGTCCGAGGAGGGCATACTGCTGGGCGTGGTCGCCCAACTGCTCGAGGAGGCCGCGCTGTCGGCCCCGGTCGGTGACCAGGTGAACCAGCTGCTCGCGATCGGCCGGGCCCATATGACGGCCTCGCCGGGCGGACCGCCGACGAAGCTGTCCGCGGTGGACGCCCAGATCGTGCAGTCCCTGTGCGCGATCCTGCTCGGCCTGGCCGGGCCCCGGCCGCTGGCCATCGTGGTCGACGACATCCACCACGCCGACGCCGCCTCGCTGGCCTGTCTCGCCTATCTCACCCGCCGGATGCACAGCACCCCGCTGCTCGCGGTCTTCAGCCACAGCTTTCTTCCCGGGGACCGGTGCGCCGGCTTCGTCGAGCAGCTGCTGCGGCTGCCGCACGCCCACGGCGTCCGCCTGACGCCGCTCGACCTGGAGCAGGTGCGCGAAGCTGCGGCGGCCCGGCTCGGCCCGGAGAGCGCGGAGCGGGTGGCGGCCTGGGCGCTGCGGGTGAGCGGCGGCAATCCACTGCTCCTCGACGGCGTTCTCGACGACGTCCAGCGCGCCGCGCCCGCGTCGCTCTCGTCGGCCCTGGCGTCCGCGGGCTACCGGCGGGCGATGCTGTCGTGTCTGCACCGCGGCCCGGCGCTCGCGGCGCGGGTGGCGCAGGCGCTGGCCGTGCTCGGGAAGCCGGAGCCGATCGCCCGGCTGCTGGGCCTGGAGGCCGGTGAGGTGGCGCAGTGTCTCGCCGTGCTCGACGCCTCCGGTCTGCTCGAACAGGGTCGGTTCCGGCATCCCTCGGCGGCGTCGGCGGTCCTGGCGGACGTCGGCCCCGAGGCCACGGCGGCCTTGCACCGGGACGCGGCGGAACTGATGTACGCGCAGTCCGGTCCGGCGTCCGCGATCGCCGAGCACCTGCTGGCGGGCCAGGGGGTGCGGGCGCCCTGGGCGGTGCCCGTGCTCGACGCGGCCGCCTCACAGGCGCTGACCGAGGGGCGGGGCGCCACCGCCGTCGAATATCTGCGCCTGGCCTGCACATTGAGCGAGGACGAGAACGAACTGGCCCGGATCAGGGCCGCGTTGCTCCAGGCGGAGCGCCGGATGGGCGGCGGTGTCTCCGAACCTCAGATCACCGCCCTGCTGCAAGCGGTGCGCGGCGGCCATCTGGGCGGCGGCGAGACGCTCGGCGTGGTCAGGGTGCTGCTGTGGAGCGGCCGGTTCGAGGCAGCCACCGAGGCGTTGCGGCATCTGCCCGGCTCGGGGCAGGCCGCCGCCCCCACCACCACGATGGAGCTGCGCGCCGCCCGGCGGTGGATGCGCTGCTCGTACGCCCCGCTGCTGGGTCTGCTGCCGGACGCCGTGGAGGACGACGGGGAACTGCACCGCACGCCCTCCACGACCGAGAGCCGCCGCCGCTACGACGCGGCGACCGTGCTGGAGTCGGTGCTGACCCAGGGTCCTTCGGAGCGTACGGTGCCCAAGGCCGAACGGATCCTGCACGGGAGCCGGTTGCACGGCACCGACCTGGACACCATCGAGTGCGCGCTGCTCGCTTTGACGTACGCCGAGCAGCCCACGCTGGCGCTGCCGCACTGCGACGAGCTGATCGCGGCGGCGCAGGAGCGGGGCGAGCCGGGCAGTGCGGCCCGGCTGCACGCGTTGCGGGCGGAGATCTGTATCCGGCTCGGTGACCTGCCGGGCGCCGTCGAGCACGCGACCGCCTCGTTCGACGTCGTGCCGATCGGCGAGTGGGGGGTGGCGGTGGGCTCACCGCTGGCCAGCCTGCTGATCGCGCTCGCCTCGATGGGCCGGGAGGACGAGGCCGCGGAGCTGCTGTATCTGCCGATCCCCGAGACGCTGCTCCAGAGCCGTGCCGGACTGCACTATCTGCACGCTCGGGGGCGGTACAGCATGGCCGTCCAGGACTGGGAAGGCGCGCTTTCGGACTTCCTCGGCTGCGGTGAGCTGATGGCCCGGTGGGGTGTGGACGTGCCGGGTCTGATCGCGTGGCGCAACGACGTCGGCGAGGCGTGGCTGCGGATGGGCGAGCCGGATCGTGCCCGCGGCCTCCTGGAGGAGCAGTTGCGGCGCAGCGAGCAGAGCGGTTCGCCGCGCACGCGCGGGGCGACGCTGCGGCTGCTGGCGGGGACGCATGAGCCCCGCAGGCGTCTCTCCTTGCTGCGGCAGGCCGTCGACGCGCTCCAGGAGAGCGGGGACCGTTACGAGTTGGCTCGCGCGCTGGCCGACCTCACCGACACGTACAACGCCGTCGGCGAGACGCGACGGGCCCGGGTGATCGGCTCCCAGGCGAAGATCATCGCGGACAAGTGCCAGGCGGAGCCGCTGAGCAGGCTTCTTCCGGCGGACCGGGACCGGCCCGACACCGAGTCCAAGGGTCCGACGGCGGTGCTCACGGACGCGGAGCAGCGGGTCGCCGACCTGGTGGCGCTGGGCCATACGAACAGTGAGATCGCCAAGCTGCTGTACATCACGGTGAGCACGGTGGAGCAGCATCTGACGCGCATGTATCGCAAGGTCGGCGTCAACGACCGGGCGCAGTTGGCGTCGGCGCTGTTCACCGGGCCGCCCAAGCAGGCAATCGAGGCGTAGGGCGAGGCGGGTAGGGCATAGGGCATAGGGCGCAGGGCAAGGAAGAGGCGCCCGGCCGGGGTTCTCCGGACCGGGCGCCTCTTCGTGTGCCGCCGCTGGTGTGCGGGTCTGCGGGTGCCGCTCGGCACGACCTCGCCAGACCGGACGCCCCGCCAGACCCGACGCCCCGCCGGACCCGACGCCCCGCCGGGCCGGGCGCCTCACCGGGATCGGACGCCCCCCGAACCGAACGACCCCGCCCCCTGCCCGTCACCCCTCACTCCCCCGCCTCGCCGCTGAAAGGGCTGGAAGGGGAGCGAGGGAGGGACGGGAGGGGGCGGTGGGCGGGTCGACGAGGACGGGTGGAGAGGAGGGAGCGCCGGTTACGCGAGCAGGTCGCGCCGGCGGAAGGCGACCAGGGTCGCGGCCACGCCGACCACGGCCAGGGCGGCCATCACCACCAGCGGCGTCGCGGAGACGTCGTTGCCGGGGAGCTTGGGCACATGGGTGAACGGCGAGACGTCCAGGACGTACTGGCTGACCTTCAGCTGCGGCCCGACCAGGGTCAGGAAGGCGAAGAGGCCCAGCATGCCCCAGCCCGCGCTGGTCCAGCGGGGGACCACCGCGAACAGCAGGACCGCGAGCGCCGCGATCAGCACGACGGCCGGCAGCTGCGCGGACACGGCGCCGAAGGCATCGGCCAGTGCCCCTCCCACGTCATGTGCGCCCAGCCCCTGGGACAGGCCCATGCCGAAGGCTGCGGCGACGAGGATCACCACGGCGCCCGCCACGGCGAACACCAGGTGGCTCAGCAGCCAGCGCGCCCGGCTCGGGGTGCCGGCGAAGACGAGTTCGATCCGGCCGCCGGCTTCCTCGCCGCGGGCCCGCACGATCACGGTGAGCGCGAAGACGGCCGCCAGGATCCCGAACACGCCCACGATGGAGGACACATACGCGTCGGCCATGTTCTGTGAGCCGCCGAGTTCCGCCATGATCTCCTGCACCCGGTCGCTGTCGGTGAGGAGGTCGACGTCCTTGACGAAGGAGCCGAACACCAGCGCCGCGACCAGCACGCCGATCGACCAGCCGAACAGGGAGCCGCGGTGCATGCGCCAGGCGAGGCCGAAGGTGCCGAGGGTGCCGGGGCCGGCGTAGGCGGGGCCGGGTCGGCCGGGCAGCACACCGGAGGCGAAGTCCCGTCGGTCCAGCAGCCGCAGCGCCACCGCGATCAGCGCGGCGGCCGCCACCACGGGGATCGCCAGGGCCCACCAGCGGTCCCCCGTGTACGGCTGCACCTCCTCGGCCCAGCCGACCGGTGAGAGCCACCGCAGCCACTGGGCGTCGTCGCTCATGTCCCCCGCCGCGCGCACCAGGTAGAAGGCGGCGAGCAGGGTCAGGGCGACGGAGTTCGCGGTGCGTGACGCCTCGAAGAGCTGGGCGCAGACGGCGGCGATGCCGGCGAAGACGATGCCGCAGGCCGCCATGGACAGGCCCAGGGCGAAGGCGCCGGCCGCCCCGAGGCCGATCACGGGCAGAACGGCGCCGATGATCACGCCGACGCCGAGGTTGACGCCGATCACCAGCCGGAGCACGGCGACCAGCGGCGCCCTGCGGTCCACGACGCCGGACGCCACCAGTTCCTGGCGCCCCGTCTGCTCCTCCGCCCGGGTGTGCCGCACGACGAGCAGGATGGACATGATCGCGGCCAGGACCGCTCCGAGCACCAGCGAGCGCCAGGTGGTGATGGCGCCGAGCGAGTTCTCGTCGAGCCGGCCGTAGAGCGCGATCGCGCCGGACGCGGCTCCGATCCCTTCGGCGAAGTCCTGTCGTGACGACGCGTCGGGGAAGAGCCCCTTGATGCTGTAGGCCGTCGAGGCCGCGCTGCCGATCAGGGCGTACGCCCACAGCGGCAGGATGATCCGGTCACGGCGGGAAGCCAGCTTGGACAGCTCGCGCAGACCGGCGAGCCCGCCGTCGCTCACTGCTGCTCCCCGGAGTAGTAGCGCATGAACAGCTCTTCGAGCGTAGGGGGTCGACTGACGAGCGACGACACGCCGGCGTCGGTGAGCATGCGCAGCACCTTGTCCAGCGCGTCGGGGTCGACCTGGCAGCGCACGGAGCCGCCGTCGACGTGAAGGTCGTGCACACCGCCTATGGCGCTCATGCCGTTCACCGGCCGGGACACCGTGGCGGCGATGGTGGTGCGGGAGAGGTGCCGTAGTTCGTCGAGCGTGCCGGAGTCGACCCGGCGACCCGCGCGGATGATGGAGACCCGGTCGCAGAGGTCCTCGACCTCGCTGAGGATGTGGCTGGACAGCAGCACGGTCGCGCCGCGGTCCTTGGCCTCGGCCACGCTGGCGCTGAAGACGGCCTCCATCAGCGGGTCGAGGCCGGAGGTCGGCTCGTCGAGGATGAGCAGTTCGGCGTCGGAGGCGAGAGCCGCGACGAGCGCCACCTTCTGGCGGTTGCCCTTGGAGTAGGCCCGGCCCTTCTTGGTGGTGTCCAGCTCGAACCGCTCGACCAGTTCGTCGCGCCGCGCCTTGTCCAGGCCGCCGCGCATCGAACCGAGCAGGTCGATCGTCTCGCCGCCGCTGAGGTTGGGCCAGAGGCTGACGTCGCCGGGCACATAGGCCAGTCTGCGGTGCAGTGTCGTGGCTTCCTGCCAGGGGTCGCCGCCGAACAGGGTGGCGGTGCCGCCGTCCGAGCGCAGCAGTCCCAGCAGGACGCGGATGACGGTGGACTTGCCCGCGCCGTTCGGCCCGAGCAGGCCGTGCACCTCGCCCTGGGCCACTTGAAGGTCCAGGCCGTCAAGGGCGACGGCCCGGCCGAACTGCTTGCGCAGCCCTAAGGTGTTGATCACATCGCTGTCGATTGCGTTCACGGGCTGGACGCTACAGTCATTTCACTAGTTTGTGAAGCTTCGCGATGTCATGAAATGATGCGTGCACAGGCACGTGTGCGCGGGGTGCGCGCACCGAAGCGGCGGAGGAGCTGGTGATTGTGGCTGACGGCAGGGACGAGGACGCCGCGCGGCATTTCATCGAGCAGATGGCGATGCTGTTCGCCGACTGGGGATTCCCGAGGATGAGCGCGCGTGTACTGATCACTCTGATGGCGGCGGAGGAACGGGGGTTGACCGCCGGCGAGCTGGCCGAGCGACTGGGGGCGAGCGCCGCCGCGATCTCGGGCGCGGTCCGCCATCTCACCCAGTCCGGGCTGATCACCCGCGAGTCGGTGCTGGGGTCGCGCAGCGATCTGTACCTGCTGCCCGACGACGCCTGGTACACCGGGACCGCGACCAAGCAGAGCCTCTTCGCGCAGATCATCGCCGCGACCGACAAGGGCATCGAGCCCCTCGGCGGCCCCGACACGAAGGCGGGCGCCCGGATGGTGGAGATGCGCGACTTCTTCTCCTTCGCCCAGCACGAGATGGCGGGCGCTCTGGAGAAGTGGCGCAGCATGCGCGCGCAGGCCGCACCGGAGAAGTGATTCGGAGGGGCGGCCCCGACAGTCCCGCAGACCGCCGCTCGGCGGTCCGAGCGTCAGTCTGCGGGATCGGAACAGGGCCCCTCAGCCGTATCTCTTCAACAGCCCCTCCACGTACGCCTCCAGCCGTGCCCCCAGCAGGTCGGCCGTCAGATCGTCCCGGCCCAGCTCACGCCACGGTCCGGCCAGTTTCGCCGCGTCCGGGCAGTAGTGCAGGGCGTCGAGCAGCCGCCAGTACAGGTGCTCGGGGCCGTCGGCGAGGTCGCGGCCGCCGTGTGCCTCGTACCGTTCGCGGAAGTCCAGCCCGTGCTCCGGTCCGTGCAGCAGCGCGAGTGCTGTCGAGCAGTGCGCCACGTCGAGGTCGGCGGGGCCCCACGAGGTCTCGACCCAGTCGACGACCCCGGTGATCCGCAGCTTCGGCCCGGCACCCGTGAACAGCACGTTCCCGGGGTGGAAGTCGCGATGCAGGAAACACCCTTCGTACGGTGGCGGGTCGCGGCGGATCACGTCGACGGCCCGCTCCCACAGGGGACCGTCCGGGGCACTGACGCGCTCCGGGGACGTCCATGCCTGATACAGGCGCGGTCTTTCGTCCGGTACGACGCCGTGGACGCGGACGAGCTGGGCCGCGAGCAGATCCAGGCGGCGTTCGAGGTCCTCCTCGTCCACACGGACGCGGCCCGGCAGCGCGGACATCAACAGGGTCGGGTGGTCGCAGTGTTCGGCCGTGGCGTCCACGGCGACGAGAGCGGGTGCCGGGATCCCCTCCTGCCCGGCAAGCAGCGCCAGGACGGAGGCCTCGCGGGCCAGTAGCCCGGGTCCGTGGTGGCGGAAGAACGGCTTCACGAAGATCCGCTGCACCAGGTCCGTGCCGTCGTCGAGCGTGAGCCGGCGCATCTGGGAGCTCCAACCGCCGGACAAGAGACCGGATCCGGTGACCGAGCGGCCGTGGCCGAGCTGCTCGGCCACCCATGCGCGCGTGGCCGTCCAGCCGCCGTCGTCGAGGCCGGTCAGCAGGGCCTCCACGAACTCGCGCCGGTCGTGGCCGTGCTCGCGGAACCACAGCCCCAACTGGTGCTGTGCGTCCGGAAGGTCGAATCGCGTGTACTGGGCGCGCGCGGCCAGCGCGTCCTGTACCGCCTCGGTCACGGCGGGCGGGATCACCGCGTCCGTGCCCGGCATGGCGAGCACCGCCCGGCCCTCGTACGCCCGCAGCACCTGGAGCGCGGAGGCCTCCCGCCAACTGTCGGACCGCCGGATGATCTCGCTGAACCGCCCGTTGCCGTCTCCGAAGGGCTCGCCCCACGCTTCGGACGCGTACACGGCGGGCGCGCCCAGCCCCAGCGCCGCCACGCGATCCCCGTAGTGCCGGACGAGATCCGCCACCGCCTGCCCGCTCATGCTGAACCCCACCAGGACCAGCGGCCCGCTCGCCCCCGCGTACGCGTCGATCACCGCGACGGCCTGCTCGAACCGCCGACGCAGGCTCGACTCGCTGAGCTTTCCGGTGCTTTCGCCGTGCCCGGAGAAGTCGAAGGCGACCCCTCGACAGCCGTGCGCCACGAACTCCCGCACCAGCGGGAGCAGTCGCTCGGTGCTGCTGTTGCCCGCGCCGTGCAGCACCACGGCGGTGACCCCGGACGGATCACCGCCGTACACACCGCTGAGCCGTTCACCGTCGTGGTCGAGTGTGAAGTCGAAGAGCATGCCTCCTATTCACTCACGCGGCGGCCTCCGTCTTTCGGGAGTGTCACTGCCGCACCCAACCCAGGTGGTCATCTGTTCGGGGATGGGACGGTCGGGATGCGGACTCAGTCGCGGTAGTGGTCGGCGATCGCGGCGAAGGCGGCCTTGGGCTCCCAGGGCAGGTCGGGGTAGGTGTCGCCGTGGCGGTCTTCGAGGATCTTGACGATGCCGAGGCTGGCGAGGTCGAGATCGTCGCGAGGATCGCCGTCGGGGCGGTGGGGCAGATTGTAGAGCGCGAAGAGGAACACGAAGGCGCTGTCGACGCCTTCGCTGTCGAAGATCTCCAGCAGTTCGCTCAGGTATGCGGCTTGGCCGGCCTCGTCGCGTTCGTATTCCCCGGTCAGCCGGAGCGGCGCACCGGTGACCTCGTCGGTTTCGAGGATTTCCATGCTGCGGGGTGCGACGTCTCCCGCGCCGCGCCAGGTGGCGGTGCCGAAGCCGGTGATGGCGACCGGTTTGGGTTGTGCGACGAGGCTGCGCACGGCGTCTCGGAATCGGTCGGCCACCTCCGCGGACCGGATGAGTTCGAAGGTCGTGAAGTCGAACAAGTCCCAGTCGACGCCTTCGAACTGGATGGCGGCGTAGGTGACCTTGCCATGGAAGCGCTCACGGACCACCGCCACGGCTTCACGGAGGAAGGCGTTGAGGCGGACGCCGACCGCGGCGATCCTCTCGGGCCGACGGGCCGGGTCGCTCAGCAGCCAGGCGAGTCGCTCGTCGACGCTGTCGCCTTCGAGGAACCCATGGTTCATGACGCTCAGCTCAGCGCCGGTGACGAACACGACCTCGGCTCCTTGCGTCCGGAGTCGCTCGGCCCGCTCCGCGCAGTCAGCGATCAGGGTGAGGATCTCGTCGGTCGTCAGCTCCAGCGGGTAGGGCGAGAACCAGATCTCGAGTCCGAGCTCGGCGGCGTGACGGGCTGCGAGCTCCAAGCGCTCCGGGTCGCCGCCGGTGAGGTGGACGGCGGTGCAGTGGAGATCGTCGCGGATGATGGTCAGCTCCTTCCTGACCAGGTCGGGGTCGAAGTGCTCCCGGGAGTAGCCGCCGTTGCGGAGGAAGCCGGTGTCGTAGCAGATGCCCTTGGCCCGCATGTGTCTGACCTTTCCGTAGGGGGCTTGAGCGTAGAAGCAATTATTGCGTGCACGCAAGTTTGCGTAGGAGAAAGTTTGCGCGGCCGAAAGTTTGCGTGCACGCACTGAAGCGGGGATACTCCGAGGGTGACGACAAGACGGACCGGGCTGCGGGAGCAGAAGAAGCAGGCCACCCGAGTGGCATTGCGCGAGGCGGCACTTCGGCTGGCCCTCAAGCGCGGACCCGACAACGTCCGCGTCGACGACATCGCCGAGGCAGCCGGGGTCTCGCCGAGGACCTACAACAACTACTTCTCCAGTCGCGAACAGGCCATCGTCGCCGCCGTCACCGCCGAACGGGAATCCCGGGTCGCCGCCGCGGTGTCAGCCAGACCCGCCGACGTCCGCCTCGCCGACGCCTTGACCGAAGCGATCCTGGAGCAGTACACCGAACCGCGTGACCACGACGAGCTGTTGCTGATCACGACCAGCCCCGCGCTGCGTGACACGTTCCTCGACACCGTCGCAGCGATCGAACACCCCCTCGCCGCCGCGATCGACCAGCGCCTCGGCCCCACCGGCACGCCTGCCGCCCGAGTGCTCGCGGCGAGCGTGGCCGCCGCGGTCCGGATCGCACTCCAGCAGTGGCTCCAGCCTCCGGCCGCACCCCTGACAGCGGGTGGGCTTGTCGTACCGTCCGGCGCACTGCCGGACCTGCTCCGCTCCGCGCTCGCCACGCTCGAACCCGCACTTGACGCCGCCGAAGAACAGGCCCGACAGCGCCTGCACCAGTGAATACGCGGGCGGTCCCGGTCCCCCGACGAGCCGAAGAACATCGGGGCCGCCGTTGTCGCGGGAGACGAGGGGCGTGGTTTACGAGCCGGCGCATCGCGTGCCCGATCCAGGTGTTCGTCTCTGTACCCCAGTGCCACAGATGGTTCGTCCCCGCGCACAAGCCCACTACGGGGGCTCCACCAGTAGCCGCTCTCAGGTATTCGCCTTGGTGCCCGTTGACGTACTCCCAGTTGGTGCCGGCAGCGGATGCCGGCGTAAGGACACCGGTGAGGGCGAGGAGGAACGCGGCGACGGTCGCGGACATCGCCAGTCTCAGTCGAGCTCTCCGCCCCTCCTGGGACGTCATCGCATGTCCAACCGCCACGACGCCACGACGTCCGACCCGGCGAACCAATGCGGTCAGAGCATTAGCGCACTATCGCGCCACGCGATAGCGGAGGTAGACGACTCTCGAGCTGAAGGTACGGGTCTCGACGAGTTCGAGATCCACCCTGCGCTCGTGTCGGGGAAAGAACGGAATGCCACCGCCGACCAGCACCGGGTAGACGATCGCCTGGTACTCGTCGATCAGACCCGACGCGGCCGCCTCAGCGGCGAGAGTCGCGCCGCCGATCGCGATGTCGCCCTCCCCCGGTTCGGCTCGCAACCGCTCGATCTCCTCCGCCAGGCCGCCGGAGGCCAGGCGGGCATTGCCCTGCACCGCCGACAGCGTGGTCGAGAACACGACCTTCGGGAGCGGGTTCCAGAGCGAGGCCCACTCAAGCTCTGAC
This sequence comes from Streptomyces sp. NPDC002623, assembly GCF_053592635.1. Lineage (NCBI taxonomy): Bacteria > Bacillati > Actinomycetota > Actinomycetes > Kitasatosporales > Streptomycetaceae > Streptomyces > Streptomyces sp. NPDC002623. Next base: position 23,804 of record NZ_JBSFWB010000060.1, read on the forward strand.
TCGCCGAGCGATGGGTCCTGGTCGACGGTCTCCCAGTACAGCATCGTCTCGTACAGCCGTCGTCCCAACAGGTGGACGCCGACCTCTCGAATCTCGTCGATCCAGAAGCGAAAGACCTCCTCGTCGGGCGCCGTCCAGTCGAAACTGCCGTCCGGCCCGACGATGTAACCGTCGAGTGAGACACTCATCGAATAGGTCACCTTGCGCATCAGAAGTCCTCCTCGACAACGGCTTCGACAGTACGACTGCCGGACGCGGCAAGACTCATCGCGACTCGCGGAATCCCCTGGTCCGAATGAAAGTGATCCAGTCCCCTCCGGGATTGCTCCGGGAGCCGACGGGGCTGGCACGGCGGCAGCGAAGAACTTGCCCCCGCGGCGAGGATCGTTGCCCGCCGGCCGAGCGGGACGTGCGCCAGTCGGCGCAGCGAGCTGTCGCGCGGCACCCCCAGACAGCCACGGGCATGGCACCAGTCATCAGGGTCGACCACTTCCAAGCCGAGGTCATCCAGCCGGCAGAACGTCATCAGGTCAGCAGGGCAGCAGGCAGCGTCACGCACGGGCCTAGGGCGACACCGCCGATGATCGTCCGGTGGCGTCTGGTCGATCAAGCGCGGTCGTGGAGCGTGACCTGGTAGCCGTCGGGGTCGGCGAAGGTGAAGGTCCGGCCGAAGGGGCCGTCGATCGGTGCGGAGGCGATGGTGTGGCCGTCGGCGACGAGCGCGTCGTGGATGGCCTGGACGTCGGTGGCGTGGAGCCAGATCGCGGCACCGATGCCGGGCTGGGCGACGGACGCCAGGTCGGTGCCGGGGATGACGTCGCGGAGTGCGAACGCGATCGGCTTCGTCTCGAAGACGACGGCGTGCGGAGGTCCGGCCGGCGAGCGGACGAGGCCCAAGTACTGCTCGTAGAACGCCTGCGAAGCGTCGAGGTCGCGCACTTGGAGCGAGATGAAGTCGGGACCGGTGGCGGGCATGATGACACTCCTTCTTTCGTGTCAGTTTACTGACACGCCGCAAGGTATGTCAGAATACTGACATGAGTCAAGAAGGTGTCGGCGTCGACCTGGAGACGTCACTGGGCTACCTGCTGAAAGAAGCGTCGAGCGCGCTGCGCGCGGCCATGGAGGAGGTGCTGCGGCCGCTCGGGATGAGCGTGACGCACTACTCCTGCCTCGAACTGCTGGCGCAGCGACCGGGCTTGTCCAACTCCGAGCTCGCGCGGGGCGCGTTCGTGACACGGCAGACGATGAACGTGCTGCTCCAGGCCCTGGAACGAGACGGCTACGTGACCAGGCCCGCGGAGGCACCCGTCGGGAAGGTGCTTCCCACGCGGCTCACGCCTCGCGGCCGACGAAGCCTCGAGAAGGCGAGCGCAGCCGTCCGGTCCGTCGAGGCCAAAATGCTGGCCGGTCTGAGCGAGACCGAGCAGTCAGCCGCGTTCCGGATCCTGCAGAGCATGATCCATTCCCTCCACGGTGACAACGAGGGCACATAGCCGACTACCCACTCCGGACCCGGTCCGTCGGCGTGCACTTCAAGCCGCGGGGGCGGGCACCGTTCCTGCCGATGCCCGCGGCCGAGCCGTGACCGGCCGGTGACGGTAGAGCAGGCTTGGGGCCGGCCCGCCATTGCTGAGCCGCGAGACCGGCCGGCCACGGCGGACGGACCGCACAAGACACTGAAGAGCGACAGCTCAAAACACGCTAACAAGGTGGTCATGTACAGCTCGGTGTCGGTGGACGGCTTCATCGCGGACGAGAACGACCAGCCCGGACCGCTGTTCGACTGGCTGGTCAGCGGTGACGTCCCGTTGGACGGGAGCGGCGAGTTGAAGGTGTCGCAGACGTCCTACGACTACACCCGGGCGCACTGGGACCAGATCGGGGTGACCATCGCCGGCCGCCACGTCTTCGACCTGACGGACGGCTGGGACGGGAAGCCTCCGAGCGGGATCGACCACGTGGTCGTCGTGACGCACCGGCCGGAGCCCGAGGGCTGGGACCCCGAGGCACCGTTTCACTTCGTCGACGGCGTCGAGGCAGCCATGGCCAAGGCGCAAGCGCTACTTCGGGTCGGTCCACGCGCAGCACCTGTTGGAGGATCCTGACGTGGTGATTCAGAGCAACCGGGTGCTTCACCTGCGCTATCAGGTGCGCCGTTGACCGATCCGAGCGGGTACGCGAAGCCGGCGCCGAGCAACTCGCTCAGCTTGACCACCGGCTCGCGGCCGGCGGCAGGGTCGGGGTGCCGGTGGGCGGCGATCATCCGCTGGTAGACGCCCCCAGGTGGCCTCGACCTCGACGTGCTCATCGAGGGCGAACAGGGCCGTGAGTCGGGCGGCCTGCTTGTCGGTGAGCAGTTCGGCACCGGTGTGCAGGGTTCGCCGGGCGGCGGCAATGCGGAGCGATGGGCCGCCTCAACCGGGCCTACGTGAGTTCCTTCCGCATCAACGTGCACATCGTTTCGTAGCGGCGCAAAGATCCATCAGGGGTTTGTTCGTCCCACGAGTCCGGCTGACGGTCGTACGCGACATAACCCAGCCTTTCGTATAGTGCGCGTGCCCGGGGGTTGATTTCCTCCACACCGAGCTCGGCCTGCCGCAGACCGCGGTTCCTGATCCGCAGTTCTGCGGCTTCAACAAGGAACGTGCCGATCCCGCACGACTGCAATGCGGGGTGGACTGCCAGCTGCCACAACGTACCGACACCCTCCTTGACCTGGTAATCGACGCCGCCCTTCGCCACTGGGATGCCTGTGGCAGGGCAGACTGCAAGATAGTCGACCTCACCGATCCGGGCACGTTCCAATTGCTTGGCGACGCCGGCCAAATGGTGCTCGGACCCTGCCCACCCGCACGACGCCAGGTCCGCATGCACCAAATCACGGGCTGACAGCTTCAACACAACCTCGGTCATTTTCGGTACCTCCGGCGAGTCAGCATCCATGTCGATCACGCAGGACGCAAAGCCGTTTACCCTGACCGGCGCGGTTCTGCTGGACGATCGGCCCATCGAATGACGCGATCCGTGGGAGCGGTGAACAGGGCGAGAGATCACTTTCCGTAGGCGCGCAGGAAGACGTCCATCGCGGTCTCCACGACGGTGTCCGGGGCGGCGTCGGGGCGGTACTCCAACGGGCCGGTGAGCAGGGAGAGAAAGTGCTCGGCGGCGACCTCCGGGTCGCACGGGCGCAGGTGGCCGACGAGAGCCAGGCGGGCCAGGCGGTCGGCGAGGGCGGATCGCACCGGTAGGGCTGTGCGCTCGCGTACGCTCTCCGCCAGGTCGGGGAATTGGGCCGTCTGCGCGCAGGCCAACTGCCGTACGGCGCGGGCGTCTTCGTCGCTGAACGCCTGCAGCAGGCCGCGGGCCACGGCCGTGAGCCGGGCGCGCGGGTCGACGTCCGCGGCAGCCTCGCGCAGCTGCTCGACGACGGCGAGGCTCTGCGCGCCGATCCGGTCGGCAGCGGCCTCGACGGCCTCGCGGTAGAGGCTCTCCTTGTCGTTCAGGTGGCTGTAGACAGTCGGCTTGGCGACGCCCGCCTCCAGCGCGATCTCCTTCACGCACGCCTGGGCGTAGCCCTGCCGCGCGAATACCGCGAACGCGCCGTCCAGGATCGCCTGTCGCCGCTCGGTCCGTCCACGGGCCTTACGCCCGCCCCCGGTTGACACTTCTGAGCCCATGAGTTCAGTGTAGTGACTGAACCAACGAGACCAAATTTCTGAACCAGCTGGTTCAGCGACATGGGAGGGGTGGGACAGTCATGATCGTCCACATGCTGCGCTTCACGTTCAAAGAGACCGTGACCGAGGAGGAGCGCGAGCACGTGCTCGCGACGATGCGGCGCACGGCCTCTGTCGACTCGGTGTCGTTCTCAACCGTGGGTCAAAACCTCGGCGATCCCGATGGTTTCACCCACGCCTACTGCGTGGGCATCGCCGACCTGCCGGCCCTGCGGCGCTACATGCACGACCCGGTTCACCTGGCCGGCGACCCGCAGATCATGCCCTACCTGGCCAGGATCGCCATCGGCCCGGACTTGTCCGATGACATGACGCCCACCCTCGCCGGGGACATCCTCGCCCTGCATGAGGAGAAGGCCGCGCTCTATCCGGAGTGGGCCGCCGAATTCGGCCCGCTGCTGGCGACCTGAAGAAGTCCGCCGTCCACAGCGGCACCAACCCCACCTGAGCGCCCCAGCCGCGGTTGCCGGTCAGCCTTCATCCAGTCGGTTCCGTAGATCTCGTGCCAGTGCTCTCGTCCTTCTCGTCCTTCTCGCCCGCTTCGATCGGGGCGTGGTGCCGCCGTTGAAGTTCATCGCGTTCGATGTCCGGGATCGTCATCGACTCGGCAAGCACGGCGGCGAGCGCATCCACTTGAGTGTTGTCGATGTCAGTGTGGAAGAGCCACCGGATGTTCTCGTCGCGCGTGATGAGGTCGATCGCCAAGCGCCCGCCTCTGTCCTGTGTGGTCGCTGCTCGGACGTATCGCACCTGGTCGATCGGAATGTCCTGGCGGATCTCGCCTTGCTCAAGGAATGCGTTCGTCTTGGCCGTGATGATGCGGCGATCCGTGACGGCGACCAGTGTCTTGGCCGCCGCCTTGTCCCTCGCTGCCGCCAGCTTCTCCTTCGCTCCGCCGAGGATCGCAGAAATGGGGCCGAGGGCATCGAGCTGGTCGGGGAAGCCGAGGACACGCAGGGTCTCGTCGTCCTCGAGGAACCACCGCAGGATGCGAAGGTATGGCTCGAGATCCAGCGATTTGGGTGCGCAGACAGCGCCCGGAGTCTCGAGCGGAGGGGCCGGCGGACGGAGAGCATCGGCGAGCGACTCGATCGTCTCCAGAAGACGGGTGGAGATCTCGCGGGCTGCCTTCACGTCCTTCCGCTTCCCCGGCAGCGGCCATGCGTCGGGGCCGGGGAGCTCGGCGGTGATCCGCAGCTCCCGCGTCAGCGCGTCGACGAGGCTCGTCGTCTCGGCGAGAGCGGAGTCGAACTCCGCGCGGGTGTCGCGCGCGATGACCTCGGCGTACTGCGCCTCGGCGGGGTCTTCGCGTCCGGCGGCCCTCGCCCTCGCGGCGCGGAGCGCGTGATACCCGGTCCATGCCTTGACGGAGGACAGGAGGGCGTAGGCGTCGAAGACGATCGCCTCGGCGTTCGTCTGCAGATACTCACGGTGGCTGCGTGCCTCGGGCCGACCGATCTGCCTGACGTGGTCGCTGACGTTCCCTCGGTAGAGCTCAAGCTGCTTCTGCAGTAGCGCTCCACTGCCCGCGACGTCCTCCCACAAGGAGGTCGGGACCGATTCGATCTCTCGCGCCTGGTCGACCGCGCGATCGATGGCGGCGACGAGTCCCGTCAGTTCGGCCCACTGATCCTTGCGGATGGTGGTGAGGACCTGACTTGTCACCGCGAGGTTGGTCCTGACGAGGCCCGAGACCTCACTCAGCATCATCTGAAGGGCGACCATGGCCAGCGCCGGCCCGATCGAGGCCGCGGTCTGCGCCTTGCTCACCGTATTCACGGAGTAGAGGCGGACCTGACGCAGGATGCGGCCAGGAACCATCACCGCTCCGAGGTTCCCGCCGTCCTTGACGGCAAGCGCCGCGCCGCTGTTCAGCAGGGCCTGTGACGTGGCGTCGATCCTGTAGAGCCCCTGCACGCCGGCGAACGCGTTTCCGAGATTGCCGACCACGGTCGCCGCGTTCCCGATCGAGGCGAGGATCGCTGAGATCTGCTTGCGGTCGGCAGCCGGCACGATCCCGAAGTCGATCAGATCGGGCTTCAGCTCCGGCGGGACCTCACCGGCGACGACAGCCACCCCGGGGAGCACCTCCACCAGGACCGTCGACACCGTCGTCGAGTCGACGTCCGAGTCGGACGTCGGATCGTCCACAACAGGTGAGTCGGCGGTATTGCTCTGGCCGTTCTCCTCAGGCTCGGCGATCTCCATCGAGTCCGAAGGGTCCTGCATGCGATTTCCTCCCCGCGAGGGCGCGCAACGGCCAGACGTCGTCGGCGTTCCCTGCCGAAGTCTACGGTTCGATGCCCTGCGGTCCAGCGGCTGTTCACGTCCCATCGGGCACCTCAGCTGTGTGTGCCGAGCACCCGGCGCTGCTGACAACCGCAGTGCGGGGCCGTTCCGGCAGCCGGTCAGGGAGCCTCCTGCAACGAGATCGGGTCGCCCACTCGGACCGTCCCTGGTTCCAGAACGTCCAGGTACACGCCAATGCACGACAGCCGGCCCAGGTCGAACACCGGAATGCGGTGTTCACGGGCAACCGCGCGCATGATGCCGGGGTCCGGCGGCAGTTCGTCGTGGCCGAGGGTGGGGACCACGCAGCGAGGTGTGGGGACCACGACGCGGAACAGCGCCTCCCCCACGCGCAGCCGTGACCCCAGCCAGGCGTCCTCCGGGAAACCCGGCCCTCCCCCGGTCTCCACCACCAGGTTGGGCCGGAAGCGTCGTGCGTCGAAGTCCCCGGCGGGATACACCGTCCGCATACGGGCCAGGGAGGAGGTGGTGACGAGATGGACCTGCCCGAAGTCGAAGAACGTCCCCGGGGCGACACTGCCCGTCGTGATCGTCTCCCCGGTGACATCGACGGCTGCCGACTCCCGTGCAGCCTCCGGGACACCGCCTTCGTACTCAGGCACGGCGCGCTCGAGTCTGGTGTGCTCCGGCACGCGGGCCGAGACGAAGACCTGACGGCCCAACAGCTTGGACAGCTCCTCGTCCAGGTCAGGGTCTTGAACGGACAGGGCAGTGCCGTCCGGCAGTACGACCCGGAGCGCGCCGGAGTCGTCGAGGCGACTCCGGCAACGCAGCAACTCCCCCCACTTCCGAGGGTGTTTGGCGCTGCCCACCGCACCCGTCTCATCGAGCACGGCGTACACCCGGTCCCCGGCGAGCCCGCGTTCCGTGACCGTCACGGCGATCACGGCCTCACCCAGCATCGACTTCACCGGATAGCGGTACAGCGCTGTCACAGTCCCAGTCCCCATGGATCAATCATGGCGCTCACCGCCCCGTGATTGCCTCGATTTCACAGCACGAGGACCGGCCACCGCCGACTCCACCACCGACTCCCCTGCCGACTCCACTGCGGGCTCCGGCGTGATCAGCGTGGACGCCGCCGGGCGGTGGCCTCCACGCCGAGGATCATTTCTTGACGGAGTACGAGTGCGCGCCGGTTCCGGCCAAGCCGCCGCCGTCGGCGATCAGGTATTCGTCGCGGATGGGACGGCCGGCGAACCAGGATTCCAGGATCTCGCGGGTGCCCGCCGCGTAACGGGCCTGCGCGGACAGCGACGAGCCCGAGATGTGCGGGGTCATGCCGTGGTGCGGCATGGTCCGCCAGGGATGGTCGGCCGGGGCCGGCTGCGGGTACCAGACGTCGCCCGCGTAACCCGCCAACTGGCCGCTGCGCAGGGCGCGGTCGACGGCGTCCCGGTCGACGATCTTCGCTCGTGCCGTGTTGATGAGGTACGCGCCGCGCTTCATCGCCGCCAGCAGTTCGTCGCCGAAGAGGCCTTCGGTCTCCGGGTGGAGCGGGGCGTTGATCGTGACGACGTCGCAGTGCGGGACCATCTCGGCGGCCGAGGCGTGGAAGACCAGCCCCAGCTCGCGCTCGACATCCTCCGGCAGCCGGTGGCGGTCGGTGTAGTGCAGCTTCACGTCGAAGGGGGCCAGGCGGCGCAGGACCGCGAGGCCGATGCGGCCGGCGGCCACGGTGCCGACGTGCATGCCCTCCAGGTCGTACGAGCGGGCCACGCAGTCCGCGATGTTCCAGCCGCCGTCGAGCACGACCTGGTGCGAGGGCAGGTAGTTGCGGACCAGGGACAGGGTCATCATCACGACGTGTTCGGCGACGCTGATGCTGTTGCAGTAGGTCACCTCCGCGACCGTCACGCCGTGGGCGATGGCCGCGTCGAGGTCCACGTGGTCGGAGCCGATGCCCGCGGTGACCGCCAGCTTGAGGTTCTTCGCCGCGGCGATGCGCTCGGGCGTCAGGTACGCCGGCCAGAACGGCTGGGAGATGACGACGTCCGCGTCGGCCAGCTCACGGTCGAAGACCGACCCGGCGCCGTCCTTGTCGGAGGTGACGACGAGGGTGTGACCGGCCTTCTCCAGGTAGGCGCGCAGGCCGAGTTCGCCGGAGACGCTGCCGAGAAGGTGGCCGGGGGTGAAGTCGATGCCCTCGGGGGTGGGGGTCGTCTGGCCGCCCGGGTAGTGGTCGATGGCGGGGAGGTCGTCGCGGGCGTACGTGGTCGGGTATCCGTCGGCGGGGTCGTCGTACAGAACGCAGAGCACCTTGGCCATGTCGCGGCTCCTCAACTGGCGTTGCGGGTAGGTGCCGTTCACGATCCTCGGGGTCGTTCGTCCTGGTCAAAGCGATCCTTGCTATGCCTTCATAGCCCGCTTCTATCAGTCTCGTCCGTCCAGGTAGGAGTGCAGCAGCTCGTCCAGCGCGTCGCGCACCCGCGCCTCCCGCGCCACCGTCACCAGTGCCTGCGCGAGAACCGAGGCGGGTTCGGTGCGGGCGACGACCAGTCCGACCCGTGGTCCGTGCGCGGGCCCCTCCAGCGGTACGACTCTCATCCCGTCCGGTACGCCGAACATATGCAGCCAGGCGTGCGAGATCACGCTGGACCAGCGGCCTCCGGGGAGGTGGGCGTACAGGCCGGCGACGCTGTCCGACTCGATCGCGGGCGCGGCGGTGGCCCCGTCGGCCGCGAAGCACTCGTCGATGATCCGCCGGTTGCGCATCCGTGGGGCCAGGAGGCACAGGGGCAGGGCCGCGGCTTGCGCCCACGAGGCCGCGTCGACCGCGCCCAGCGGTCCGCCGACCGGGGTGAGCAGGACATAGCGCTCCTCGTAGAGCGGATGACGGCGCACCTGGCGCAGCGTGTCGTCGTCCAGGTAGGTCATCGCCGCGTCCAGCTCGAACTCGGCCAGTCCGCGCGTGATCTGTGCCGACGACAGCGACTCCAGGGCCACCCCCGCTCGCGGATGCCGGTCGCAGAACGGCGTGGTCAGCAGGGAGGCGACCGGGAGCGCGGTGGGGACGACGCCCAGGCGCAGGGTACCGGTCAGCCCGCCGCGCAGGGCCGACAACTCCTGCTGCAGGGCGTCCCGTTCGGCGAGGATGCGGTGCGCCCACGCCAGGACGACCTCGCCCTCGGGAGTGAGGCCCTCGTACCGTCTGCCGCGCCGCACGATGGGGACGTCCAGCTCGTGTTCGAGGCGGCGGATCGCGGCCGACAGCGAGGGCTGCGAGACGTAGCAGGCCGCCGCAGCGCGGGCGAAGTGCCGCTCACGGGCGAGCGCGACGAGGTACTCCAGTTGGCGCAGCAGCATACGCGGCCTCCGCAGGGGGATCGCACGACCGGGGTTCGAAGGTGCCGACGTACAGCATCGGCCAAGCCGCGCGAGACAGGCCTCTTTCGTCAGGCGGCTTCATCGGGCGAGCGGAGGCGGCAGGGCCGCTCACGCCGTCCGGGTGCAGACGGTGGCCGGGCGCAAGCTCTCGGTGACCGCGTGCGGGATGTCGTCGCCTCGACTTCGTCGTACGCGCCATCGAGCAGACCGGCTACGAGCGCTGCCGGCTCACCGGCGACGACGTCTTCTGCACCGACGAAACACTCCTGCGCGCCGGCATCCAGGACGGCATCGCCAACTCGATCCTGGCCGGCTCGCTCTCTCGCGCCGACCGCACCGCCAAGTACAACCAGCTTCTGCGCATCGAGCAGGAACTGGGTGCCCAGGCCCGTTACGCGGGCCGGGAAGCACTCGGCCTGCGCCGGTAGCGGCTGCCCGCGACGGCCGTCCTCGCCCCGCCCGGCCTCGCCCCGCCCGCCCCACCGGGCCCGACTCACACGTCCAGCCGAACATCTCCCTGCCGCGCCGGTTCGTTGAGCGGGTGCCAGAACCCACCGACCGAAAGCAGGGGACATGACCGAGAACGACGACTACAGCGGCGCCGACCCCGGCATCACCGCCGAAGATGCAGGGGCCGAAGAGGACACCGAGACGAACGGGGACGTCCCCGACGACTACGAGCCGGGCATCGGCTACGACGGCTGAGCGCCCCACCAGCAGGGTGATCGGGTAGTCGCTGACGGCCTCAGCCCCGACCCCGGCGGGGCCACGGATGCCCCCGGAAGGGGGGTCCGAAGCCTTCTCGCCGGGTCGGAGCCGGGCGGCTCGGCCTCTTCGGAGGCCGAACCGTCCGGATCGCCCGTACCCTTCATGGTGTCTACGGCGTCACATAGCGGGCGCCAAACCACTGGAGGCAACACCCCGTGCTGATCGCTCAGCGTCCGTCCCTGACCGAAGAAGTCGTCGACGAGTTCCGCTCCCGGTTCGTGATCGAACCGCTGGAGCCGGGATTCGGCTACACCCTCGGCAATTCCCTCCGCCGAACCCTCCTGTCCTCGATCCCGGGTGCGGCGGTCACGTCCATCCGCATCGACGGCGTGCTGCACGAGTTCACCACCGTGCCCGGCGTCAAGGAGGACGTCACCGACCTGATCCTCAACATCAAGCAGCTGGTCGTCAGCAGCGAGCAGGACGAGCCGGTCGTGATGTACCTGCGCAAGCAGGGCCCGGGTCTGATCACCGCCGCCGACATCGCGCCCCCGGCCGGTGTCGAGGTGCACAACCCCGACCTCGTCCTCGCCACGCTCAACGGCAAGGGCAAGCTGGAGATG
>NZ_JBSFWB010000061.1:0-32924 GCF_053592635.1 Streptomyces sp. NPDC002623
TGATCGGCATCATGCCCTCGGCGACGCCGACCAGGAAGACGACATCCCACTCCAGGCCCTTGGCCGAGTGCAGGGAGGCCAGCGTGACGCCCTGGGCGGCGCTCGAAGCGCCCCACTCGGCCGGCGGTGTCCACGACCCGCGAGGCCCCGGTGTAGAACGGATGACTCGCTGACGAGATCTCGACATCGATCAGCGGGTAGGTGTTGCCGTCCTCCCACTCGATCGTCTCAGCCGAGGTCGCTGTGGAGCGGGCAAGGAATAGGGCGTTTGCGGCGCGATCGCGAAACGCGACCTGCCGGGAGTCGGGGTGAATGCGCGGCCTCATGGGGTCTCGTTCCTCATGGCCGTCCGCCCAGGGCGGAGGCGTGGTTCAGCGCTGCTCGCGGAAGGGGACGTGCTTTCCGGCGAGCGGGTCGTACTTGCGCAGGACGAGCCGGTCGGGGTCGTTGCTGCGGTTCTTGCGCGTCACGTAGGTGACGCCGGTCCCGGCCGTCGACTTCAGGGTCACGACGGGACGCACGGTGTTGCGTGCCATGAGGCCTTCCTTTCGCCTACACCGCCGATATTGACCGGCGCATGTCATGTTCGTGATATGGAACAACCGCTCCCGCCGCCCCATTCCCGGCCCGGCACGAAGTGCCCACTGCCGCAGACATGCCAGCGTGGATGCTTGCGGCAGGTCGGCAAGGTCACCGATGCGCTGCGTATCTGCCTGGCACCCACAGAGCATCAGCGCCGGTCGTGCTCGTCGACGCCGACCTGTGCTTGGGGCACGGTCCGGCCACCCCGCGTCCGACGGCGGGGCGAACCGCGGCTGCGGAGCTCCCGTCCGGCGGGACGTCGGCGCCGAGTCCGTGGGAGAACTACGCGCGGGCGGTCACCGAGTGGATGGAGTTCCCCTGGCCGAGCACGGGGGTGAGGCTGTTCGACTCGCGGGAGCGGTTGAGGGCGGGCTGAGCCGGTACGCCGAGCATCGGGCGGCGGGGCCGACGGGCGGGCCTCCGCCTCGGCCGGACTCGGCCCGTTGGCAGGCGGGGCGCTCGGCGGCGGCCTGGACGGCATCGCGGGCGCGGTGGCGTGTTGGCCGACCGCCCTCTGGACCTCGCGATTCGGCCGGGACCACGGATGCCCTGGCTTCCCTGCGCGCGCATATGACACGTCGAAGTCGGGCATCCAGAGCTCGCCGTCGCTGAACGCGAGAATCGGATGACCGCCTGTCCGTTCCGGCTGCGAGTTGTCCACAGACGCCGGTCAATTCCGTCCCTCGCGGCGAACGAGGAGGCCGCCAGCATGACGAGGCCGGGCCGCTGGGCGCGCGCGACGGTCACGGCGCGGGCAGCAGACTGAGCGCGCTCCGAGGAGCAGGCCGAAGCGGCCGACGAACCTCGGAGGCCGAATCCTCTCGTTGCCGAACGCCTTGACGCGGGCTCGGGGCGGTGGTCATCACCGGGGGAGCGGCCCGGAAACCCGTCTCCTCCTGCCCAGTCCTGCGGGAGGAGACGGTCACGGTCTCCCGGTCAGGCCGATGCGAGCGTGGGCTGGCTGTCAGCCGTGGTAGTTGATGTAGCCGTTGCCGTCGGCGTCGTTGGCGCGCTTGGTGTAGGAGTGGACGTCCGCTTTGGCGCCGGTGGGCTTGAGCAGGTTGATGGTGTCCTTGTCGTTGTTCCAGATGAAGTTGCAGTTCTGGCGGTAGACGAGGTTGCCGGCGTCGGAGTCGGTGCCCTTGCCGCCGCGCAGTTTCACGTAGTCGCCGGGTTCGAGCTTGTGGCTGGCGGTGAAGGTGAACTTGTTGCCCGTGGCGTCCTTGACGACGTAGCCCTTGAGGTCGACGGTCGCGGTGCGGGAGTAGTTCTTGATCGTCAGGTATTCGTCCTTGGTGTTGCCGCCGGTGCACCGGTTGGAGTCGTTGCCGGGGGCGTCGTACTGGACGCCCTTGATCTTCAGCGCGGACGAGTACTCGGTGGCCTGGGCCGGTCCGGCGGCGATCACGGCGATCGTGCCCGCTGCGGCAACTGCGGCCAGGGTGTGGCGCTTACGCATGAGGAAATCCCCCAGGTGTTCTTGTCGTGTGCAGATCGTGAAGCGGGCCGACGTGCAACCTTCGGGGAAGCCCTGGCGTCCGCAGATCCGGATGATCCGGATGATCCGGATGATCCGGTGTCCGGCTGGTGGCGGGCCGCCGACGCCAGCGACTGCTCCGCCTGCCTGCGGCGTCCCGCTTTCGTCCGGCCGGTGAACGACTTCGCGTCGTACACGACCGGTTCGCCGTCGTCGGTGTACTCGAACAGGTCCCGGCCGCCGTCCCTGCCCGTCCCGTCGACTGGCTGTGCCCGCTCCCGCAGGCGCATCACCAGCAGTGTCACCAGGGACTCCGACAGCCTGGGGTTCTCGGCCAGCTTCTCCCGCGGAACTCTCACCACACGCCCACGCTACGAACCCTCTTTGACATCACGAGTCTGCCCACTACGCCGACTCCTCGTCCCGGCCCCGACCACCGTGATCATCATCGGCCGGGTCCTTGCCTGCCTTGGACGGGTTGGACGCGCGGGGGTTCCCGGAATCCTGAGCGTTGGCAAGCCGGAACCTTCATGTCAGCTGATGGCTGTGGTGGTCCCGCGCGCGGGTTCGCCGTGGTTGACGGGATCTGGCTAATCGATCGTTCGCCGGGCCGCATCCAACTGGCTGGCCCGCAGGCTGCGGCGCGCGTCTTCCTGCCGTTCTGCCAGAACGTCACAGCCGTGGGCGGCGGACGGGGCGGGCGTGGCGGGCAGTCGCAGGGACGGCTCACCACGTTCTGGTTCTGGTTCCGCTGTCTCTTCCGGGGGGAGGAGTTCAGCGGGGACAGGGAGGGGGACGGCGTGGCACAGACAGGCGGCTATGAGTCGGCGCTCAAGCTGGCTCGGACGTCGCGGAACTGGACGTTGGAAGACGCGGCTGAACGGCTGAACGCCATGACGGGGGGGGGCGACAGACGCAGTTTGATGAGCGGGTGGGAATTCGGCAGGCATCGTACCGGCGCCGGCAACCGGGCGGCCCTGTGCCAGCTGTACCGGGAGCGGTCGCAGGCGTTGTTCGCGCATCAGGACGGTGCGTCGGTCAGTGCGCTGGAGGAGTCCGGCACGGCCGTGGTGGTGCGGGTGCTCACCCGGTGGGCCGATCTGACGGAGGCCATGATCGAGGTCGTGGTGACGGCTCAGGAGTGGTTGATCGTGACGGGCAGCCGTTCTCGTGAGAAGTCGTATCTGTCAGCGATCGAGACTGCCGTCGCGCAGGTTCCTGACCTGCTGCACTACCGCGTCCTGTACGGGCCGCCGCGGCATCGGGAGCTGACGGACCATCTGCTGCGGCTGCTGGATCTGCGCGATCCACGCGAGCGTCGTCACGCGGCGCAGACGCTGCGGATCGGCATCGTGGAGCAGCCGTGGATGAGGGAGCGGCTCTTCGTGGCTTCCGAGTGCGCGGCAGTCGTTCCGCCGCCGTCGTTCCACGGCGCAGAGGGTTTCGACTGCGGGATTCTGTTGGGGCGCGAGGCTGCTGTCGGGCTGGTTCAGCACGGCCGTGAGGCGTGCGCGTCGGCGCGGCCGGTGGAGACGGCCGAAGCGGTGCTCGCGCTCGCAGCAGGCGAGAGAGCGGCAGGCAAGCGAGGAGAGACGTGAGTAGGAATCTGGTGGATGCGGCCCGGAGCCGGACGGCGTCCATGATGGAGCTGGCGCAGCGGCTGGTACGGGTGCCCTCCCGCGGCGGCCTCGACCCTTACGGCCCGGTCCTGGACGTCCTCGAGGAGTGGCTGTCCCAGCACGGGCTGCCGCACCGGCGCCTGAGCAGCCCGGGCGGAGACCTGGTCGGCCTCCTGGTGGAGATCGCCGGCGCAGAGCCCGGTTTGTGGTGGGCGCTGGACGCCTGCGTGGACACCGCGCCCTTCGGCGACGAGAGCGCCTGGACCTTCTCCCCGACATCCGGTGAGGTAAGGGACGGCTGGCTGCTGGGCCGGGGAGCAGCAGACTCCAAACTCGCGGCGGCCATGTTCTGCCACATCGCCGCCGACGTGCACGCCCAGGCCGGCCAACTAGCCGGAGGGCTGGCGGTACTGCTGGACGTCGACGAGCACACCGGAGGCTTCGGCGGCGCCCTGGCCTACCTCGCGGACCCGGACATCCCCCTACCGGCCGGCGTGATGATCGGTTATCCGGGCATGGACGAAGTGGTCGTCGGCGGCCGCGGCCTGTGGCGGGCGCGCGTCTCGGTGGCGGGCGCGTCCGGCCATTCAGGTTCCAGCCGCCCCACCACCGGCGCGATCTCCCGGGCTGCCCGGCTGATCCAGGCCCTGGACGCATGCGTTCTGCCACCACCCGCAGCCGGCGAGCCGTTCCCGCTGCCTCCCAAGATCTCGGTCACCGCCTGCCACAGCGGGGAAGGGTTCTCCGTGGTGCCCGACCTGTGCGTCCTGAACATCGACGCACGACTGACCCCGGCCTTCGGCGAAGACGACGCCCGCCAACTCGTGCACGACTTGATCACTGACCTCGACCGGGACATGCCCGGCCCCAAGGCCACCGCCGTCGAAGTCGTCGCGGTGTGGCCGCCGTTCCAGCTCCAGCCCGGCCAAGAGCCCGCCGCCGCGTTGTTCCACGCCGCCAAGGAAGCCGGGCTCGACCCGTCCGCCAAAACCGCCGGCCCGTCGAACATCGGCAACCTGCTGGCCGGCCAGGGAATCGCGGCCACCGCTGGCTTCGGAGTCCCCTACGAAGGACTCCACGGCCTGAACGAACGCGCACACCTCGCCGAACTGCCCCAGGTCTACGCCGTCTACCACCAAGCAGTCCTCGACCTGCTGCGCCCCGCCTGACATCCCAGATCGCTACCCAGGCCCGTTCCAGTCCACCTCCCAGCAAGTCCCCACTCGCGTCTCTGTCCGCTTCGGAGCGGGCGCGGTCCCATGGACACGCCAGCCGCGCCGCACCGAGGAGGTTCGCGATGGACACCGCAACGACGACCGGCCGCAGCCCGGCCCGCGAAAACTGGGAGGAGGCCGGGACGGTTCTGATCCCCGGCACACTCACCCCCGAACGCGTCGCGGCTCTCCTGGCCGAAGCGCACGAACTGCTGCCGACGGCGGCACCCCACATCCACAACCACACCAGCGCCCACCGCGACGGCTCCTTCGCCTCACCGGTGCACTGCGCGTTCCTCGACGGAGGCCCCGCCCTCCAAGCGCTGGCCTACGACAAAGAGTTCCTCACGGCGCTGCGCAAAGCGACCGGCATCCCGCGCCTCATCCCGCGCGGCGGCGCAATCGTCGTCTACGAGGACGGCGACTTCCAAGGCCTGCACGCCGACAGCGTCAAATCCACGGTCACCGTCACCGCGGCTCTGAGCGACACCCTCGCACCGATGGGCTGGGCGCCCCACCTGCGCAACGCCCACCCCGACACCCTGGCGCCGATCCGGCACAAGGAGATCCTGGCCGCCCTGGACGAGGGCGTCACCGTCGTCGGCGCCTCCAGCATGGGCGCCCTGCGCGCCGCCGAACTCCACCCCTACGGCATGATCGGCGTCGGCCGGATCTACCGCGACTACCGCAGCGGTGCCCTGGACGCTGACGACGAAGTCGCCCTCGTCCAAGGCCCTGACGACACAGCCCTGCCCGAACCCCTGGTCAACCTGCGCGCCCAGCTGCGCCGGGCGGCCGACGCCGGCCGCATCAGCCGCAGGGAAGCGCACGCACTGACCGATCTTGTCCGCTCCCTGCCCTACCCCCGCCGGTCCTGGACAGCGCTCGGCCGCGCCGCCGCGGCGGCTGACGCGCGTCTGGTCGACGCTCATGCCCGCGCCGACACCCACCGGCTCGAGCACCCCTGGGACCAAAACCCCACGACGCGCAGGAAGCGCTCGCCGTACTCGCCGCCGAGCACATCCCCGCCGACACCCCTCACACATCAAAAGCCGACGAGAGCTGGCAGAAGGAACCGTCGCGCACGAGCTTCGTGCACTACTGGAACGCCGCCTACCGCACAGGCGAGCCGGGTTCCCCGCCGTTCCTCGCCCTGCTGCAGCACCAGCAGATCTACGACCCTGCGTTCGCCGACAGGTGGCAGGCCCCCGGGTCCCGGCACACCTGGGCCAGCCCGTCGAGACCCTGGCCGCCCGCCTCGGCGGGGACCCGGCCGACCTCACCTCACAGCAGCTCGATCACTGGCTGACCGCCCAGGAACAGACCCAGCTGGACCGCCGCGAGATCCTCATCCGCATCATGGTGCGCTCCGCCCGCATGGACGGGGCCTGGACCGCATGGCCGGGCTCCCGGCAAGACGCCGGACCGCTCCTGAACGAAGACCTCGACACCGGGCTGGCCGTGGCTGACGCCCTGGCCACAAACGCCGCCGCCGAAGCCGCAGACGCCCGGCGCAGCGTGGACCACCTGGACCCCGCCCGGATCGAGGCCCACCTGCTCATCACCTGGCAGCTGCCGGCACAAGCCGAGCCACCCGCCCGGGACGCGGCCGCCCAAGACCGTGCCTTCCGCGACTTCGCCGCGGCCATGCACACCGCCCGCAACTTCTACCTCGGAGCCGCCACTGCTCCCCGCTCACCGGCAGATGGCTGCTCGACCGGCGGCAGCGCCAGCCCCCGGACCTTAGACAGCAGCAACGGCACCACCATCGCCACGCTGATCAGCACCGCACCGGCCCCAAGAACCGTCCGGACCCCGAACACCGCCGCCAGCGGCCCGGCCGCCAGGTAGCCGAGGGGCACCGGCACGATCTGCCCCAGAGTCGCGTAGGACATGACGCAGCTGAGCCGGCCGGACGGGATGCGCTCCTGCACCAGACTCGCCCGCGCCGTCATGCTCACCGCCAGGCCCGTACCCGCAGCCGCAGTCGCCACCACCAGCACAACCACCGGGGCGGCCAGCCCCATCGCGGCCAGCGGCAAAGCCATACAACCGGTACCCACGCACACCACCCACCCGACCCGAACCGGCCGCCACATCAACGCCACCGCCGCTCCGATGACCAGACCTGCCGTGAACCCGCTGACGACGACGCCCCACGCTTCGGCACCCCCCCAGATAGTCACGCCCGTAGACGGGGCCGAGCAACTGATAGCCGGCCAGCCACACAGGCACGACCACCGCGCCCTGCAGCACCATCACCCACAGCCAGCGACGGGAAGCGAAGTCGGCCCACCCCTGCCTCACGTCGAGCGTGAACCCACCACGGATCTTCGCCTTCGCAGGCCCCAGACCCAGGCGCACACACAACGCCGCCACCGCGAACATCACCGCGTCCCAGCCGATGACCCAGCTCGGGCCAACAGCCGCCACCAGAAGGCCCCCCAGGGCTGGGCCGCCGACCTTCACCACGTTCTGCCCCACTTTCAACAGGGCGTTGACTTGGTGCCGCACTTCGGCAGGAACGACCTCGACTACGACTCCGCCGGCCGCCGGGATGAAAAACGCAGACGCCGCGCCGCAGACCGCGGACATGGCGACCAGATGCCACACCTGCGCCGCACCGGTCAGGAGCAGCAAGGCGGCCGCTGCCTCCGCAACGGCGGAGACGACATTGGTCCACAGCATCGCCCTCGCCCTCGACCAGCGGTCGGCGACCACGCCACCGACCAGCAGGAGAAGGATCTGCGGCGCCGTCCCCGCCGCGAGCACCCAGCCCAGCCCGGTGGCCCCGCCACCGACGTGGAGCACCGCGAAGGCCAATCCGATCGGGGACACCGCAGAGCCGGTCCACGACAGCATGCGCGCGACGACGTGGCGGCGGAAAGGCCTGATCGTCATTGGCGCACCTGCGGCTCGCAGCCGGGCAGCCCACCCCAGGCGCGGGACCGCAGAAGCAGCCCTGCCCCTACCTGGGGGCCGCACACCACGCATGAGCAAACTCCGCCCTGGAATGACGCAGTCCCAGTGACGAGTCGTCACCGGGACACCGCGAAACCCTAGAGCACGACGGGGATCGCCAGGCACGAAAGCAACTTCTTACCCCCGGTGGGGGAGCGCCTCCTCAGCGCGCACCCGGGCCCCCTCGTGGCGTACGGATTGCGAGTCTGCGGAGGGGCGGCCGCGGCCATCGTCGATAGCCCGGCCCTCGGCGAGGACCTTGCTGGTCGTACGCTGCGTCGTTGGGCGAGAGGGACTGCCGATGGGGCTGCGGTTCCGGCCGAGTGGTCATCAGCCGTCCTCGCCACACGGAGTGATCTCTTCCAGAGGCTGGTGGAGTTGCTGCCGTCGCAGATGGCGGCGCTGCGGGTGTTCGTCGGCACGGCTGGCCGGCTGAGGACGCCGCTGCGCCGGGTCTTGCAGAGCAGGTGTGGGCGGCTGCGTGCAGCGGAGGTCGATGGCGGCTTACCCTGACGCGGGAGCAGATGGAGTCGCCGGTGTACGGGTTCTGGCTGCATAAGCGGACCGGGTCGGCTTTGGAGGCCAATCGGTTCAGCCGGGACTGCGCCGCCACGCGCCCGCCGCCGGGCGCGCAGACCTTCACGTGAGCAGCCTCCCGCCAGACAGCCACCCGTGGTGATGGTGCGAGGGTGGTTGCCAGGCGGGTGCGCGAGTGGGACGTGCTCTGGTGGAAGTCCGGGTGTGGCGCACAGCCGTGGAAAGCATGCAGCACGCTGTTCGGTTCCCCAGGGATGAAGCCGATGTCGTGCCGGACGGGCGAGATCCCTTCCGGCGACGCAGTCGCGTGAGGGAGCCTCCTGCTTTCCCGGCCGGAATGCTTCCTTCCATGGGTGGCGAAAGCTGGCGATCCTCCTGTCTGGGGGTGGCGAAGGGTGGCGCTCTTTGAATCGGGTGTCCGGCTTGAGATAGCCGACCGTATGAATAGCGAGGGACACGGCCGCCTGTGCGCCCCGCCGTGCGCGGGCGCGCGGAAGCGTTGTGTGCCCGGGGCGCGGCTTAGCGCGTCTCCGTCGCGGTTCTTCGTCGGCGCTATGCCGTGCCGAAGGCCTTCTTCCTGAGAGGAGACCCGCGCGCGTGCAGTACGCATGTGCGTTGACCTGCCATGATGCAGAGCGCTTTACATGAAGTGTGGCCTCAGTACCTTGCCGGAGTGCTCGTGTTGGCCACTGGCGCGGCGGTCGCGGCCGTCATACGCGCCTTCCGCCGGCACCGTTCGACGGCCCGCGTCCCGGACGCTTCAGTCCGCCCAGAAGAGCCTCGCTGACCTTTGCCAGACTTCACCAGGGATACACGTATGCCTTCTCGAGAAAGCGTCGTCCGACGGACGACAAAAAGCGTCGTCATTAAGACGACGCAGTCAAGTCAACCTGAAGAAATAAATCGCGCCGCGGCATGGCGGCATTTACACACCCAGCCGGAGGGCGATCCCGACGAATGGGCCGGCGAGCTGGCCCTGGCCGCCAGCCGCGAGTTCAGGCCCGCAGACCGCGACCTGACCGGTGTGGCCGCCAAATACGACGAACTGATCCAGCGGATCCGCTACCGGGATCCGACCATCGACGAAACCAGCGTGCTCGCCGCCCTCCTCGTCATCCGCACCCTGCGTGACAAGCTCCTCCTGGACGAGCGGCGCCTGATCGGCGCGGCCCGTGCGCTCAACATCACCTGGCGCCGGATCGCCGACGCCCAGGAACTCAAGAGCCGGCAGGCCGCCGAGCGCCGTTACCTCCAACTGCGCGACGACGTCGATGATGCCTCCGACGACCAGGACAGGACCCAGGCCGAACGCGTGGAGGCCGCCCGCACCCGCCGCGCCCGCCGCGCCGAGCACACCTGGGCCACCACGCACGCCACCCCGATCATCTCCCTGGCGCTGCGCCTGGACGCTGTGGACAGCCTGCAGGAGCGAGCCGACGTCTCCGAAGCGGCCCGAAAGGCGCATCAAAAGGCCAATGCGCGCGCCGTCTTCGAGGGCCAGCCCGCTCCGCCGCCGGTCCGCATGCCGTGGCCGGACCGGCTGCATGATGCGGTGGCCACCTACCTCGCACACCAGCGCGCGTTGGCCGAGTACCACGCCCGCTCGCAGCCCGAGCTCGGGGAGGACGCCCGGCCACCCCAGGGGCTGCTCCTGCCGGTGACCTACGACCGGCTCGTGTACGGCCTGTTCGGCCTCATCGGCCATGCCCTCGACATCGACCTGCCGGACCACACTGGCCTTGCCGACGAGGTCCGGGCCCTGTACGCGCAGGCTGGAGCGGCCTCACCACTGGAGGAATGAGTCCGCGGCCGTCTCGCAGCGCGGCGCTCGTGGCGGGTGCCCGCCGCGAGCCGGCGGGCACAGCAAAATCTGAGGGGACGCCGCGCCCGCCACCGCACCAGAGGAACCCAACTTCTCCTGCTGGGCAGAAGACGAGTCTCAGCACGCTGTCGGCATCGTGCAAGCGGCGCCGGCCCTGCTACGCCACGAGCGCGATCAGCCTTTTAGAGCGATCCAATGCGCGATTTGGCAGGCGCGCGCTGAGGGACTCAGCGGGCTCGGGTGACCTCGAGGATCGTGTCCGGGCAGGTGTCGAGGACTTGGGTGAGGGCGGCCTGTTCGGTGGGTTCGACGGTGAGGTCCCATCGGGTTTTGACGGCGATCCAGTCGGTGGCGTACGTGCAGCGGTAGCCCTCCGCGGGCGGCTGCCAGGTGGCCGGGTCCTGGTCGGACTTGGATCGGTTGAAAGCGCGCGGGTTCCGCGATTCTGAAGCCACTTCACGGTTCAACTCTCCCGAGGACGGCATGATTTGAGGACGGTGACACGCGGGTTCACATGCCATCAAGATCGTGACCAAGAGACTCGTTCGCTGCTCAGCGTCGCTACCAAGTCCGGTTCAGTGCAGGTCAGGGCAGTGACGAAATCCTGTGGCCAAGGGGCGATCTGCCCTCCAGGGAGATCGCCTTCCCACGGAGTTCCGCATGGGGAAATACGAGACCGTCGACACCCCCGGCTCGGTCAGTGTTCGGAAGCCGCTACCACGTCTGGGTGATGGTTCGCGCCGATCCACTCTGTGACGGAGCTCAGGATCAGGCAAAAGCCGCCTTTACCTCCGCTCAACTGCGGCAACGTTCGCGCCGCGTTCGACGCCGGACCTTGACCGCCGAGGTCAGTCAGGGCGGATGTAGGTGCCGGGCGTGTGGCCGGTGACGCGGCGGAAGGCGCTGATGAAGGCGCTGGGTTTGCGGTAGCCGACGGCCCGGGCCGTGGTGTTGACCGATGCTCCGTCGGCGAGCAGTTGGATCGCCGCCCGGATGCGGACCTGAGTACGCCAGCGGGCGAAACTGAGCCCGGTCTCACTGGGAAAGAGCCGTGACAGCGTTCTGACGCTGGCGTGGACATGATCGGCCCAGGCGGCAAGTTCACGCTGATCCGCCGGGTCTGCGATGAGCCGTTCCGCGATGGCCCGCATTCGTGGGTCTGTTGGCATAGCCACGTGGAGGTCATGGGTGGGCAGTGCGACGAGCAGAGCGAACATGAGAGCTTCGGCGTGCAGTCGACTCGGATCATGAGGGCTTGCCAAGTGAAGGTGCGCGATGAGCTCGCGCAGCAGCGGCCCGACCGCAACGCCTGTCGGCTGGGTCCAGGCAATCGGGCAGCGATCCGGGGAGAAGGCGACGGCGGACCCCTCGCCGGCACGCAACACCGCCCCACTGTGTTCGACCGCGCCAGGGATCCACAGTCCGTACCCGGGCGGGATGAGCCAATCGCGCGCTGCGGCGGTGACCGTGGCCGTCGCGCTCACGGACCAGATCAACTTGGGTTCGGGATGGGCGTGCGTCTCGATGACTTGTTCGAATTGATCTGAGCTGCCGCGGTCGATGCTCAGTATCGGTGACACCGGGGCGTCCCCATCCGCTGGGCTGGCTGCTGCGGGGTATTGATTGACCGCCATACGCATGAAGGCCATCCTACGGTCGAGACATGGCAACTCTTCTCTACCGTCTCGGTAAAACCGCATACCGCCGCTGGCCGGTCTTCCTGACCGGGTGGCTGATCGCCCTGGTAGGTGTCGGTGCTGTCGCTGGCGCGTTCTCCAAGCCGATGACGAGCAGCTTCGCTATTCCGGGCATCCCCTCCATGCGGGCCGCCGAACTCCAACAGAAACTCTTCCCTGGCGCGCAGGATGTCGAGGCACCGACGATGACGATCGTTGTTGCCGCACCAAAGGGCTCGAGGTTGGCTGAGGAGCCATACTCGAGTGACATCGCCCGTCTGGTGAGCGATGTTGCCGCCCTGGAGCACGTCCCAGGCCCGGTTGCCGGCCCGGTCGAAGCCGCTGCCGCCCTCCGTCAGGCAGCAGGAAACTCGCCGGAGCGGCTCGCCGCGACCCTGCCGATCTCGACCGATGGCCGGGTGGGCACGATCGACTTCGCCTTCGACGTCCCCGAGGTGGCGGACGTGACACCTGCTATGAGGGCCGAGGTCATCGACATCCTGAGCAACGCACGCAGCGCGGGTCTGCAAGTTGAGGTCTCGGGACCTGGGATGGACACTATGTCCGCCCCGAGCAGCACCCCCGAAATCATCGGCATCGGTGTCGCGCTGGTCATCCTCGCTCTGACCTTCGGTTCGCTGGTCTCGGCCGGCATGCCGGTCGTCACGGCAGGTGTCGGCGTTGGTCTTGGCGTCCTGGGCATCACTGCGCTGACCGCGTTCGTCGACGTACCAGACACGACCACGATCCTGGCTACAATGCTCGGCCTTGCCGTTGGCATCGACTACGCATTGTTCATCCTCGCCCGCTACCGCAGTGAACTCCAGCATACTCAAGACCGCGAGGAAGCCATGGGCATCGCGGTAGGCACCGCGGGCTCGGCGGTCGTGTTCGCCGGCCTGACCGTCATCATCGCCCTGGTCGCGCTCGGCGTCGTGGGCATCGGGTTTCTCACCGCTATGAGCTTGGGCGCCACCGCAACCGTCGCCATCTCGATCCTGGTCGCCCTGACCCTGATCCCGGCCGTCGGCGGCATGTTGAAGTCGAAGATCTTCGGCGGACCGTTCCGCCGCTACGTCCCGGCCCGTGACCAGTCCGGCAAGGTCCTCAACCACGGTGTGCGCTGGGCACGCATCGTGGCCAGGGCACCCCTCGCGTGGATTCTGATCGTGGTGATCGGCCTCGGGGCGATGGCATTGCCCTTCAAGGACATCCGTATGGGACTGCCAGGCGACTCCACTGCTCCAACGGACACCACCGCGCGCAAGGCTTCCGACCTCATCACCGAGTCGTTCGGTCCCGGCAAGCTCTCTCCCCTGCTGGTCGTCGTCGATGGCCGTGACGGCACGCCCGCGCAGCGGCAGCGCGCATATGACCAGGTCACCGCGTGGGCTGCCGGACAGGACAACGTCGCCCATGCAGCCCTGGTCGGCACGAGCAAGAACGGCGCGATGGTGCTGGTCCAGTCCGCTGCCGGCCCGGAGTCGGTCGCATCCGAGAACCTGCTGAGCGACCTACGTGACACCGCGGCCATTGAGAAGCAGACCGGGGTCACCATCGGCGTCACCGGAACCGCGGCCGTGCAGGATGACATCTCAGCCAAGCTCAGCAGCGCATTGGTGCCCTACCTCGGCATCGTCATCGGGCTCGCGTTCTTGTTGCTGGTCTTGGTGTTCCGTTCGATCCTGGTGCCGCTGACCGCCACCTTCGGGTTCCTGCTCTCGATCCTGGCCACGCTCGGCGCCATGGTCGCCGTGTTCCAGAAGAGTGCCTTCGGGTGGTTCCCGGGCCAGCCGATCGTCAGTTTTCTGCCGATCTTCCTCATCGGCGTGGTGTTCGGTCTCGCGATGGACTACCAGGTCTTCCTGGTGACCCGTATCCGCGAGGCCCTTGTCCACGGCGCCTCACCGCAAGAAGCCGTGAGGGACGGATTCCGCAACTCGGCGCGCGTGGTGACCGCTGCGGCGCTGATCATGACGGCGGTGTTCTCCGGCTTCATCTTCATGGCAGACACGATGGTCAAGTCGATGGGCTTCGGCCTGGCGGTGGCAGTCATCTTCGATGCCTTCGTCGTACGGATGTGCCTCATCCCCGCCCTTCTGTATCTCATGGGCGACAAGGCCTGGTGGTTGCCGAGGTGGCTCGACCGCATCCTGCCCAACGTCGACATCGAGGGAGAGAACCGACACCGCCCGCACCTCGCGAGCTCCATAACCAATCCCGGTGACCAGCAACTGGCCAAGGCAGGCGAACGATGAACCACATTGACGATCCCTCATCCGGCAGCGGTCGATTCGACCTGAGCCGACGGCTGCTACCCGGCGGCCGTATCGAGGAAATCGAAGAGCTCACGCCCACCTCCATGCGGATGCGGCTGACCGGACCCAAACTGGCTGGTCTGAACTGGCAGCCCGGCGACCACATCCGGGTGCGGATCGGAAGCATGCTCACACTGCGTACCTACAGCGTCTGGAACGCCGATCCCAACCAGGGGTGGATCGACGTCGTCCTGTTCGACCACGGCACCCCCGACAGCATCGGCCTCCGATGGGCCGAAGCCGCCCGTCCCGGGCAGTATGTGGCGTTCATGCGCGACCCCCGGGCGATCCGCCTCAAGTCCGATGCCCACTGGCACCTCTTCGCCGGTGAAGAGACAGCCGCAGCCGGCTTCGGCTCACTGTTGCGCGCGTTGCCTGACGACGTTCCCGTCTTCGGCGTCCACCAGGCCACCACCGAGGTCGACCACATCGACCTGCCCCGGCCCCTGACCCGGATCGCACGCCACGGAACGCCTGCGGCCTCCTCCGGGCAGCTCGTCGACGCCGTCGCTGCCCTCGACCTGCCCGACACTCCGGGCGCCGCATATCTGGCCGGCGAGGCCCGCACCATCCAGATGATCCGCGGTCATCTCGTCAACGACCGCGGCTGGAACCGCCGCGACATCGTCACCAAGCCCTTCTGGACGCCCGGAAAGCGCGGAATGGACTGAGCAGCCGCACCCCAACTGAACGTGGTCGTTTGATTCCTGCTGGTCAGGCATGGTCTCGGTCGGGGTGAGGGAGACATCTGGCGTTCTGTTTCCCGCCGGCCGTCACCCCACAGGTCCGTTCAGCGGGCGAGGATGACTTCGACGGGGCCGTTCGGGCAGCCGGTGAGGATGTCGGTGAGCGCGTTCTGCCGGCGGGGTCTCGCCGCGGTGTTCGGGACAGCGGCGGTTGCCGTCACCGGCGGCGGGGTGGCAGCGGCGGCGATGCTGGTGCCGTCGCTTCGACGGATCGAGATCGACCGGAGCGGTGATTGAGCCGCAGCGGCGGACGGTGCGGCAGCTCAGCGTGTGGGCCGGGCACTCGAAAGGGGTGCTCAACGAAGTGGGCGGACACACTTTTCTGGATGAGCGGCAGCGATGTAGCGCATCGCGGCGCCGGTGCTGATCCCGAACAGCCGTATCAGGTGGAGGGGGTCTGCCGTGAGGCGGGCTTCGTCGAGGCTGCGGTCCTCGCGTAGTTGCCACAAGGACAGTTCCAGGGAGGGGCATGCTCCTTTCAGGGTTTTGACACCGACGGTCGGGTGATGGGTGTCCAGCGCGGTCTGCTGGCTGACCAGCAGGTGAGGGTTGGCGGAGTGCGGCCAGCGTCGATGACGCTCGGTGAGCCATTCGGCGGCGAGACGGTATGTCAGGTCTTCCAAGTGGAGAGTGTGGCGCCGGGGGCCACCACCGACGTCCAGCCGCCCCCGGGCCAGATCCAGATCAGCTACCAGCAGCCGGGTGATCTCCTGTGGAGGCAGAGCGTGCACCGCGGCGAGGGCCAGCACGAGTCTCCCGAACGCGCCCCGCGCGTGCTCCAGCAGCCCTTTGAGTCGGTCTGTGGGGATCGGCTGCGGCAGGTTCTCGACCTCGGCGAGGACCAGGCCGCGGGTGGGATCGCGGAAGACGAGCCGCTCCTGTTTCAGGGCACGGAACAGGCTCCGCAGGGCGATCAGGAGATTGCGGCCCCTGCTGCCGGGGACAGCACTGACACTCTGTCTGACCTGCGTTGCGGTGATCTCCCGCAGGCGCGTGACGCCCTCGGCGATCCACTGGTCCAGGACCGGCCGGAGGGCGAAGAGGTAGTGGCGGATGGCCCAGTAGCTGATGGCCTCGTGTTCACGTCGTCCCTCTCCGCGCAGGACGGACACCCAGATCCGCAGTTCGCTGCTGATCACTGGCGGCAGGGCGGCGAGGACCTGGTTGATCCACCTCTGGTCGCGGTCCTGGTACAGCCCGGGATCTTCGATGAGCAGGCCGCGGCCTTTGAGGAACTGGCAGACCCGCTTGGCCGCCAGATTGACGTCTGCCCGTGCGAGGTCATAAACGTCGCTCTCCAGGACGGGGGCATCCGCCCCGAGCCACGACACGAGGATCGTGAGCGTGCGCCGGTTCATCCACCGTGCCACTTTGGTCCAGTGCTGTTCCCTCGTCATGCGGTCGAAGAAGCTGACCAACTGCCGGGCAGCAGAGCTCAGTTCCGGCAAGCAGCCGGTGCGCCGGTCGATGTCCACCAGTGCTGACCAGTCCCGTGGCATCGCAAACAGCAGTTGCTGGTGCGGAAGAGTCGGCTGCGCGATGAGAGCGCAGGGAGCACGCACCGGCCGGAGGCGGCCGGGCCGGGCGCGGCGTTCCTCGGGTCGGCCGTCGGGATCGTTGCGCGTGGGCCGCAGGCCGCCGGGCAGTGGGTCGGCAATCCACACCTGGGTGTACGGCTGCTGCCCTGTCATGGCGTCCTGTTGTAGGTGTAACTGCAGGCAGCAGCCGCGACACCGCCCGTGCCGCAGCGGCAGTTCGCGCCCACAGCGAGTGCACGCCCCGGGTGGGCGCGTGCGCTTGTCGTGCCAGTTCTGACACCCCCGGCAGCGGCCGGAGCTGACCACCAGCGCCCATGCGCCGCAATCGCGGCAGGACCGGGGCGACGCCGATACGGCGCGAGGCGGCTGGTGCGATTGCAGGGCGCCCACGTCACCGGGCGGTTCAGGATTACGAGCGCCACTCTCCTTAACGAAACTGGACCCGCCCTTCAGGCTGATGATCTGAAGGTCGACAGCACGGGCTTCCTCGACGAGTTGCATGCCACAGGCCACAGTCAGCACGGTGCAGTGCGCTTGTCTGGAGCCCATGTCAGCGGACAGCTGAGCATAACGAGTAGCACAAGAAGAAAGGCCTTCATCTTCAACATGGCGGGCGCAGCCCTACACGCGGATGGGCTCCGGGTGGAGGGCATGACCAGCCTGGACAGCCTCGGGGCTGTCGGCAAAGGTGAGCACGGTGCAGTACGGCTAGCGGATGCGCACCTAACCGGCCAGCTATCCATGAGCCATGCCTACTTGCACAACAGTGACGGCCCAGCTTTCCAGGCCGATGCTTCAGTTTTTCTGGACCACATGACGGCCAACGGCAACTGTGAATTCGGGGCTGTCCGAATCATGCACGCGCACATCAGCCAGCAACTCAACTTGGCCGAAGCTGTCCTGAAAAACGACCGCGGGCCCGCTCTAGCCGGCGACGGACTCCGAGTCGGTGGAAGTATCGTCATCGGTAATCTGAAGGCTACGGGTACAGGCGAGCACGGCGCCGTACGGTTCCTGGACGCGCACTTCTCCGGCCGACTCTCGACTAGAGGCACCAAGAGGATCGAAGCCAGCCTGACCAATACGGGCGGCGGTCCTGCTCTCCGCGCAGAACGACTGAGAGTCGACAGCGACGTCGTCCTGGACGGTTTGACGGCCACCGGCCACAGCGAGCTCGCCACCCTCCATATGCCAGGCTCACAGATCGCCGGCGATCTGACCGTAGATGGGTCAGTGACCAACGAAAATGGGAACGGCTCATTCTCGACCTGCGTCACGCTCGAGTGCACGGTCAGCTGTCCCTTTTCAACCACGCATTCTGGACAGAATCCTTCGGCAAGCCGGAGAATGAGAGGCCACAGTTGCAGCTGAACGGTCTCACTTACCGACCTAAACCCACAGCGACCGATACTGAGACCGAGCCCCATCTCTGGCTCAATGTACTGCAGAAATGCATGCCCCAATACGCGCCACAGCCCTATCGACAGCTGGCGGAGGCGTACCGGAATGCCGGAGATGAAGAGCAAGCCAAGAAGGTCCTCATCGCCCAGCAGGACGCTTCCCGCGCAACCCTGAACCAGGCGTCCAAGGCATGGCATTGGGTCTCTGGCTGGACCGTGCGGTACGGCTATCGGCCTGGCCACGCCTTCGCAGGGTTGGTCGGCGTACTGGTCGTTTCCTGCATTACCATAGTCTTCGCGGAATCTAAAGGGCTGCTAATCCATCCCAGCGATGGTCGCCATTGCAGCGTTGTCGAGACCATCGGTTTCACAGTTAACCACACGCTACCTCTGCTGAGATTCGCGACGTATGGCAGTTGCACGCTTACCAAGAGTGGAAGCGGATGCGTGCAAACCTTCTACCTGGGCATGCTCCTCCTGCAAGCCCTAGGCTGGGCACTCCTCACCCTCTTCGTCGCAGGATTCACAGGCATCATCCGCAAACCCAGCACCTGAATGCTTGTTGGTGCTCACGGGGATCAAATGTCCGGTTGGCTGTGACCACCGCCTGCTGGCGCCACGTAGCGGCGCAGTCTTTCTAAGGGCTGTCCCGCAATTGATCTTGTCCGCTCCTGGTAGCCGGGCGGCCGTCCGATCAGCGGGCCTGGCGAAGGTTGTGCAGGTGGGCGATACCCAGGATCGCGTAGTAGACGCCGTCGCCCTTGAGTCGGCAGTCGCGAAGGATCTTCCAGGTCTTCATGCGAGCGAAGACGTGCTCGACGCGGGCCCTGACCTGTTTGTGGGAGCGGTTGTGCTCCTGCTTCCATCCGCACAGTTCGCCGCCCGCGGGCCGGCGATGAGGGACCACCAGGTCAGTGCCCTGGTAGCCGCCGTCGGCGATGGTCGTGGTCCTGCCGACGGCTGCCCTCGCACCCGATTCTGCCCACGCCTTGCAGTCGTTGCGGTTGCCCGGCACTGGTCGTCCGACCGCGACGACCAGCCGTGTGTCAGCGTCGACGACCACTTGGTGGTTGGTCGAGTACCTGTAGTTCTTGGACTGCTCGGCGATGCTGTGATCGCGGGTAGGCACCAGCGTGCCGTCGACGATGAGCACGGTGCCGGCGTGGAAGCGCTGCCGCTGCTTGAGTGCCAGCAGCGGCCCGATGTGGTCGATGATCCGGTCGGCGGATGACTTGGAGATGCCGAACAGTGGGGCGAGCTGCCGCAACGTCAGGTTGGTCCGCCAGTACCCGGCGACCAGGAGCACTCGATCTTCCAGCGGCAGTGACCAGGGACGCCCTCGGCGAGTCCGATCGGCGCCTTCTCGGCGTAACAGCGTGACCAGCTTTCGAAAGTCGCGCGAGCGCAGCCCAGTGGACGGGGATATCCAGGACGGTTCCGCTGCCGTGATCACTCCAGCCACAGCGGGATCTTCTCAGGGCGGACCACGTATTGACCGCTCACATGGCCAGCGCGGCATTGGGCGTCGACGCGGCGCTCAGGTCGTATCGCGCTTCGCGGCCGACGGAGGGGGCGGTTGCTCGTCGCGGCTCTCCGAGGTGAAGGCGTCGCGGCGAGCGAGGGTCACCGACAGAGGCAGGCCCAGCCGCTCGGCTGCGCGGCGCCGGACACGCACCTGAGCTCGGGTCCGGGGTCGGAAGGAGGGGAGCCGCGAGCAGCCGCAGCCAGGGCGGTGATCGTAGGTCAGCCCCTCCGCGAGCACAGTCGCAACGACGGACCATGCCTTCGTGTCGCGTCGCCGGGGCGCGGCGAAGTCGTAGCCGGCGAAGACGAGCTGTTCACGACAGCCAGGACAGATGCGCTTCCGGATCGGCCATGTGCTGCCTTTGAAGGAGAGCCGGCATGCGATGCACACGTAGTGCCGGAAGGCGCCGTTGAACGCGTGGTAGCACATGGTCCGACAGGGTACGCATCGTCCGCGGGCGGGCCCAACCGGATTCCTGGAGCCCGATCTGGCCAGTCGGCCGCCCGGTCAGTGTCGCTGTACCACACGAGGGGTGCGGACGCGCGAATAGCGGGACAGCCCTTAGACGGCTCCTCGCGAAGCAGCCCCGCCTCGTACGTGGTCGCCATCTCCTCGGCGGTGGCGGCCAGCAGTTCGGACTCCGTCTCGCGCCGCCGGATCAGCGCGCGGATCGCCACCCGGGGGTCGACCGCCCGTAATCCGCCCATGGAGTCCGGTGGTTGCAGGAGCCCGAGCGTGAACAGCCGGTTGCAGGACTCGAGGACCCGGGCCGGGGAGGCACCGGTCAGCAGCGCCCAGCCGGACGCGCCGGCGTCGGGCTGGTTGAGGATGGCCTGGTACAACATCTTGTCGAACGCGGCGACCCCCACCGCGGCCCAGGGGCTCGCGGCAGGGGTCTCCCTTGCCGTGTGGTATGCCGTGTTCACCACGGCCCGGCACGGTAGACGATCTTTGTTGAGAATTTCCGCAATGTTTGGCGGCGGTCGTCTACTTCAGGCCGAACGCCCGTACGACCGTCTGGTCGACCGTGTTGCCGTCCCGGTCGGAGGCCCGTACGCGCAGCGACACGAACCCGGCGCCCTTCTTCGGGTGCTTGAGCTCCGCCTTGCCGTTCTTGACCTTCACTTCCTTCCAGGAGGTGCCGTCGTCGTACGAGACCCAGGCCTTCAGGGAACCGGCGGTGACGCCGCCCGACTGGTTCCGGAGGGAGAGGCCGAGCTTTGACGTGTGCCCGGCCTCGGCGCTGTTGAGGAGGTCGATCCCGGCCACGTCGTAGTCGACCGAGAGCACCCCGAGTGCC
Organism: Streptomyces sp. NPDC002623; assembly: GCF_053592635.1. NCBI lineage: Bacteria > Bacillati > Actinomycetota > Actinomycetes > Kitasatosporales > Streptomycetaceae > Streptomyces > Streptomyces sp. NPDC002623. Next base: position 20,716 of record NZ_JBSFWB010000061.1, read on the forward strand.
GTCTGCTGGTCCGTGTGCGCCGAGGCGAAGGACCATTCGGTGTGGGTGCCGGTGGAGTACGACGCCCAGTCGGCCGTGCGCTGTGCGTCGACCACGAGGCGGTACGAGGACTTCGCCGCCGGGACGGTGAAGGTGCCGTAGCCGCCGAGCGCGGTGTCGCCGACCAACTGCCCGTCCGCGTACAGCTTGCCCTTCGCGGTGTCCAGGACGTTGTCCACGGATCCGTAGTGGCCCGGTTCGGAATCGCTCAACTCCGGGATCCGGAAGGAGAGTTTGTCACCGGTGCGCTGGGAGAGGCCGTACCGCTGGGCGGTCGCCGGGCGGACGACCTGGCTCAGCCAGTCCTCGGCGGGCTGCTTGCCCGCCTTGTCGAAGGTCCGCACGAGACCCCACTGAGGCTGGGTCGCCTTCCAGTTGGCATAGACGGCGTGCCAGATCCGGGTGTCGGAGACGTTGTAGTACTCGGTGCGCTCCGTGCCGAGCTGCACGTTGGTGCTGGTCGCGATGTCGGCCCCCTGCCAGGGGCGGAACCGGTACACGGCGTCCTTGCCGACATCACCGGCCCGGGCCCCGTGGTAGCGAACCGTCTGCTTCACCGTGTTGGAGCTGTTCAGGTTGTACGTCTGGTTGGCCGAGACGGCCCCCACCTGCGGGAACATCACGTTGTACACGTACGGACTGACCGGAGTGCCCTTCAGCTTCAGCTTGACCTTCTTCCCGCTCTTCAGCAGGGCGCCGAGCTTCGCGCCGTCCTCGCCGGTGGCGAGCATCAGCGGGATGGTCATGCTCTGCACGGAGCCGAGCCAGTACCCGGGCGTCTCCTGGTAGGCGAGGACGTAACCGGCCCCGGCCGCCGTCGCGTTGGTCAGTGCCTCGTCCGCCCTCTTGCCGGCGCCCACGTGGACGACCGCCACCTTGCCCTTGACGTCGAGTCCCTCGAAGTCGGCCGCGGTTCCGGCGCCCGCGTCCACCGCCCGCACCGTGTGATCACCGCTGATCTTCACGGGGAGGCCGCTGTACGTCTGCGCGTAGTCGAGGGGCAGCGCGTACTTCTCCGGGCCGGTGACGCTCGCCGTCAGCTCCTTGGCGTACAGCCGGAACTTGGCGGAGAACTCGAACTCGCCCTGGGTGACCTTCTCGGTGGGCGCCACATAGACGTGGTCGGTCCACCAGCCCTGGCTGTAGGTCACCCCCAGGCCGGTGCCCGGGCCTTCCCGGTGCCAGTTGGTGGTGAAGCCCCGGAACTCGGAGTCCTCCTGGGTCTTCGGCTTGATCTCGACCGCCTTGCGGGCGTCGAGGACGACCTCGGTGTCCTTGTCGACCTCGATCTCCGGATCACCGACGATCGAGGTCTCGACCTCCAGCCCGGCCGCGTCCCGCCTGGAGATCCAGGACGCCGTGGAATACGTACCGGCCGGCACCTTGAAGGTGTAGCCGCTGCCGATGAACCCGTAGGTGTCCGCGTACGCGCCGTTCAGCTCCTGCAGCATGAAGAGCGACGCGGACGTGGACGGCTTGCCGTCGCGGCCCAGCAGCGACACCTTCAGGTCGTAGGTCTTCGGCAGCTTCTCGAAGCCGATGGCGGTGGTGACGAGGACACCGTCGGCGCTCGCGGTGATGTGGCCCGTGTACCGGCCCGTCGCCTCCTTGGCCGGGTCGACCGTGACCGCGACGGTGGCGGTGCCCTTCGCCGGGACGGTGACCGTGTCCGCGTTCAGTGCGGCGTCGCGAAGTGACGAGGACACCTTCAACTCCACCGCTTTGTCGGTGGTGTTGGTGTACGTGATGTCCTTGGTGGCGACCTCGGTGTCGGCCTCCTCGTACTTGCCGAAGCTCAGTGCCGGGGTCGCGAAGACGCCCTGACTGACGGCCCGTACGGCGTCGACCCGGCCGTCGCCCTGCTGGAAGACGTCGGCGTCCGGCATGGTCTTCGCCGTGGTCGCCAGCGCCTGCTTGATCTGCTGGCCCGTCCAGTCGGGGTGGGCCTGGGCGACCAGCGCCGCGGCGCCCGCGACGTGCGGGGTCGCCATCGACGTACCGCTCGCCGTCGAGTAGTAGTCGTCGACCGGTGTACTGCCGGCCATGGTGGTGCCGGCGGCGCGGGCCGCGGTGATGGCCACACCCGGCGCGGTGATCTCCGGCTTGACCGCGGAGTCGCCGAGGCGCGGACCGCGGCTGGAGAAGGAGGCCAGTTTGTCGGACTTGTCGACGGCGCCGACCGTCAGCGCCGAGTCGGCGATGCCCGGGGTGCCGACCGTCTGCTCGGCCGGACCGGAGTTGCCCGCCGCGATCACGAAGAGGGTGCCGGTGGAGGCGGACAGCTCGTCGACGGTCTCGCTCAGGATGTCGGAGGGGCCGGTCGCCGTACCGCCCAGCGACATGGAGACGATCTTCGCCCCGGAGTGGGCCGCCCAGTCCATGCCCGCGATGATCCACGAGTCCTGGCCGTGGCCGGTGTTGTCGAGCACCTTGCCGACGAACAGATCGGCGCCCGGCGCGACGCCCTTGCGCTTGCCGTCCGAGGCCGCGCCGGAGCCGACGATCGTGGACGCCACATGGGTGCCGTGGCCGTGACCGTCCTGCACCGCCTCGCCCGGCACGAAGCTCTGCGTCTCGGCGAGCTTCCCCGCCAGATCCGGGTGCCCGGTGTCCACGCCCGTGTCCAGGACCGCGACGTCGACGCCCGTGCCGTTGTAGCCCGCCCGCCACACCTCGGGTGCGCCGATCTGCGGGACGCTGACGTCGAGGGACGCCTGCACCTTGCCGTCGAGCCAGAGCTTGTCGATGCCCTCGCCGAGCTGCTTCGCGGCCTTCGAGGTGGGCTCGGTGCCGAGGGCCGGGGCGATGTCCGTCCAGAACGAGGTCGACTTCTTCGCGCTCAGCGCGGCCCCGTCGATCGCGGGCAGCGCGAGCGTCCGGCGTGCGCCCTCGGGGGTCACGCTGCCGCTCTTGTACGTCGCGATCACCGGCGTGGTGCCGGTCTTCGAGTCCGCGTACCCCTGCTTCACCAGCTGGGTGACGTTGAACAGGGCCGGATCGAGACGGCCCGCCTTCACCAGCGGGATCGCGTCCGCCGGCAGGACGCTGACCTCGCCGTCGCGCTCGGTGGACAGGAAGGTGGCGGCCTCACGGCCCTTGCCGCGCTCGATGTCGACGGCGGACTTGCCGTCGGGCCCGGTGGTGACCGAAACCGTGTCGCCCGTGATGAGGGTGACGGTCTGGGTGTCGGCGTGTGGTGCCCGCGTGGTGTCCAGCTGGGTGAGCGGGGACGCGGGATCGGCCGCGGCGGGCGTGACCGCCCCGGCGAGCAGCCCGGCCGCTCCTGCCACGGCCCAAAGGGCGTGGAGTCTTCGCATGTGTGGAGGTCCTCCCCTGAACGCTGAAACGCCTCCGCCCTCGTGGAGCGGAAGCCAGTACTCAGAGTGAGTGCCGCGCGCAAAGCGACTCAAGGGATTGCTGTGGCCAGGGAGTGCCAATGCCCTTCTCGGCCACGAGGGTTGACGGGCGGATAGGGCTTCGGAGCGAGCAGCCGCACCCCAAAGTCACTCGCCCGACAGTGCAATCGGGGGTTCAAAGACGGGTTCTGACCTCTGGAACCTGAAATCCCGTGGCTGGCACAGGATGAGGCGCTGGCCGAACAAGATGAGGGCCGTGGAGTGCCAGGTCGCGGCTGTGAGCGTTACTGCTCTGTCCCCGTCACTGCAGCGGACGGCTCCCGAGAGGACAGAGCACTGCCCGCTTTTGCCCCCCTCGGCGCTGACCGGGTCCGCGCGCGGGCAGGTGGCGGCGTTCAGAGCTGTGAGTCGGGAGTGGGGCTGGAGTGCCGAGTGTGCAGTCGGTGTACATGTGCGGCGGCTTGATCGGCGGGGAGTCCGGCGGCTTGCAGCCACCCGAAGATGTTGTTTGCGATGACCTGGATGAGGGGGTCGTCGGGGCTGAGGAGCCGGCCCGCGTCGCGGAGCATCGTGGTGAGGACCTGGACTGCACCGGCTGGGTCGCCGGCGCGTCCCTGCCACATCGCGAGCCTGTCCTGCACGGCAAGGACGAGCGGGTTGTCGTGGTCGGGGTGACGCCGGATGTGGGTGAGCAACTGCCGGTAGGCGTCGGCAGCAGATGAGGCATCTGCGCTCGTGTTCTGCCATTGATCGAGCGTGTTGAAGGCGGCGCGTGTGCGGGGGTGGCCGGGGCCGAGCACGCGTATCTGTTCGGCGAGGACTTCGGCGAGAGCGGACGTGGCTGCTGCAGTGTCTCCGGCCCGGTGACGCATGACCGCGAGCTGGTGACGGACACTGAGATTGTTCGGATGCCCGACGGACAGATGCTGTTGCTGGTCACGCAGGAGTTGTTCCAGGTCCTGCACAGCTTCCCCGGGGAATCCCGCCTGGCCCCGCTGCAACGCCAGGCTGCAGCGGGAGCCGAAGGTGTCCGGGTGGTGCGGTCCGAAGATCCTCGCACGGTCGGCCACCACTTCCTCGAGCGCTGAGACCGCCTCCGCATGGTGTCCGGCATTGCCTCGCAGGTGGGCGAAATTGTGGCGAGCGGTGATCACCTCGGGGTGGTCGGGGCCGAGTACCTCCCGCATGTCCGGGATCAGCTTCTGGTAGCCGTCGAAGGCGTTGTCGAATTCTCCCGCCTCTCCCTGCCAGCGGTGCAGGCTTTGCCGGGTGAACAGCACGCGCGGATGCCGCTGGCCGAGCGCGCGTCGTCGATCCTGCAGGAGGGCCTGGAGCGAGGTGATGGCGGCGCCGGCGTCACCCGACTCGCCCTGCCACCGCGCGAGGTTGTGACGGGCGGTGAGCGTGTGCTCGTTGTCGGCGCCGTACTCCTCCTCCATGTGCGGGATCAGCTCCTGGTAGATGCCGATCGCTCCCGTCACGTCCTCGCACGCGCCCTTCCAGTAGGCGAGGTTGTGAAGAGTCGCGAGGATCGCTGATCGCGTTGCCTGCGTTCGCCTCCGGTCCGCGAGCGCCTCCTCGAGTGCGCGGACCGCCCCGAGAACGTCTCCTGCCTCGCCGCGGGTGACGGCCAGGTTGTGGCGGATCACCAGCGTGGCAGGGTCGTCGGGGCCGTGCAGCTTGCTGTGACGATCCTCCAACTCCTCCAGGATTGCCACCGCGGCGCGATGGCTCCCGGCCGTGCTCGTCCAGCGGGCGTGCTCCATACGGACGATCACGGTGTACGGGAGATCGCGGCCGAGCCGCTCGTGCGCGAGCTGAGCGAGAGCCGCGAAGTGGCTGACTGCCGAGAGGATGCCGCCGGATTCGCCGATGCTGACGCCGTGACGGTGGAAGAGACTGTGCACGGTCTCGTTCTGCCACAGAGGACTCGGCTCGTCGAGGTCATGCCCGGTCAGCACATGCGCGTTGGCTCGAAGCCGTTGCGCGTGCTCCTGGTCCTGCTCGGCCTCCGGCCAGATGTCCATCAGGGCATCGGCGCAAGCCGGGAGGACGGCTGCCCTGCGCGCTGCACGTGCGTCGTGGGTTTCGGAGGGCGGCTGGTACTCGCGCACGGCACGCTGGATGAGCTGGTGCACATGTACCAGCCAGTCCGTACGGCCGGCGCCGGCGGACGTGTGGTCGAGGAGATGGAGACGGTCCAGGGGTGGCCAATGTGTGTTCGGCGTCGAGTTCATCGGCGTCCCGGCCGGCACCGCTGCCATCGGTGAGGTAGGCGCGGGCGGATTCGGTGGTGAACAGGGCGTCGGGGATGCTGGCCGTGCCGTCGAGGACGGCGGCGAGCTCCATCATCGGGCGGGCCATGCCACGGGTGTGCTCATCGGCCTGCTCGATGGAGATGTCCCACAGGGCGGCAAGCGAGCGATCGGTGAAGCTGCCGCGCACGGCCGGTGTGAGCCGGTCCAGGGGCAGCCGCCGGTCGGCGAGCAACTGCCGGTAGCGGGTGACGGTGCAGGAAGGGTTGTAGTCGAGGTAGGCGGCTGCCCGTGACAGCGCCAGAGGCAAGTGACCGAGGTCGCCGGCGAGTTCTGCCAAATCGTCGTCGGAGTCAGTCAGGACCGACCGGCGCAGCGTGCCGCCGAGGTGGTGCAAAGCTTCCGGGGACTGAAGAGTCCGATCGGCAGGAAGGAGTGACCGCTGAGGACGGCGAGATCACTCTCGCGGCTTCGCGTGGTGATGACCACCCCGCCCGTGCCTTGGGTCTGCCTGGGCGGCCACAGCCCTTCCAGAGCTCCGGGGGACGGGACGTCGTCCAGCACGATCAGCCAGTCGCACGTGGTGGTACGCAGCCAGTTCACGAACTGCTGCGCCGCGAGCAGGGTGTCTTCGCCGTCGGCGGCGAGGCCGAGCGTGCGGGCCGCTTGAGCGTAGGAGCCGGCTACGGCCTGGGCCGTGCCGGCCGGCACCCACATCAGCAGCTCCACCTCTTGGGCAGCGACGGCGTGGCAGTAGTGGGCGGCCAGCGAGGACTTGCCGACGCCCCCGGTGCCGGTGACCACCCGCCCCTGCACGCGCTGGCTGGCGCCTCGAGCGGCGGCACGCTGGTCTGCCTCCAGCGCCCGCGCCAAGCGGTCACCCTCCTCGCGTTCGATGAAGCCGCTGTCCGTTTCGGGCACCAGCCCGAGCCGCAAAGGCGTGCTGCGGACCGATCCGTCCCGTGCGCCAACCCGAGCCTTGCGAATTCCCGGTGCCGGCGCCTCACATCGCGCAGCCCTGCCGCTCTGCGCGATGCGGCGCAACGCCTCCCACCGCTCAGGAGTACGCGAAGAGCCCGCAGGAGCACGGCTTTCGAGCAACACCGTGGTCACGATGGTGGAGTGCGGCCATCTCGCTCGGCAATGGCCGACGTGAGATTTTCTCGGGCCACCACCGTGATCGAATGCTCCTCACCCAGCCCCCGCAGAGCATCAGTGAGGATCTGTTCGTACAGCAAGATCGCCCGCCCCAGGTCCCCCACTGACGCGTAGACGCCAGCGAGGTTGTTGCCGGATGTCAGGGTGGTGGGGTGGGCCTCGCCCAGCACCTTCACCATGCCCTCAAGCGCCTGCTCGTGCAGGGGGATGGCCCGCCCCAAGTCACCCGCCGACGCGTAGGCGCCCGCGAGGTTGTTGCGGGAGGTCAGGGTGGCGGGGTGGTCGGTGCCCAGCAGGCGGATCCGATCCTTCAGGGTCTGTTCGTGCAGGGGGATGGCCCGCCCCAGGTCCCCGGCAGTTTCGTAGGCGAGGGCGAGGTTGTTGCGGGAGGTCAGGGTGGCGGGGTGGTCGGTGCCCAACAGGCGGATCCGATCCTTGAGCGTCTGTTCGTGCAGGGGGATGGCCCGCCCCAGGTCACCCGCCGACTGGTAGGCGTAAGCGAGGTTGTTGCGGGAGGACAGGGTGTCGGGGTGCTTCCTGCCCAGCACCCACACCACGGCCTTGAGGTTCTGCTCATACAGCGGGATCGCGTGGTCCAGGTCCCCCGCCGAACGATAGGCGTAGGCCAGGCTGTTGCGGCAGGCCAGGGTGTCGGGGTGCCTTCTGCCCAGCAGCCTTACCTGGGCGGTGAGGCATCGTCGAAGGTACCCGATGGCCTGGTTCGGCAGGCCCTGGACGGCGAGGAAGATCCCAGCGCCATGGAAGATCCGGACGGTGGTCACCGTATCTGCGTCCACGGTCGTGCGGTCAGCGAGGGCTTCGATGTGCGGGAGCAGGGCGCGCCAAACTCGCCAACTGCCGGGGTCCTCGCTGGAAGCCGGCAGGGAAGTGCTCAGGTTGGCGATGGCCTGTTCGCGGGCTTGACCGATCTGATGAGGGGCGCGGTGGAGGTCGGACGGGTCGGGTGTGCGGGCGAGGGCCTGGACGAGGCGGTGGACGGCCAGAGTGCCGGTGGCCGGGTCGGGGGTAATCATGCTGTAGGCGGTGAGCAGGCCGAGCGCCTCGTCGCGTACGGGCGGGTCGGCCAGGGCGGCCAAGGCGGTGGGGATGTGGTCGGGGGCGTACCAGGCGAGGGTGCGCAGCAGGTCGGCGGCGGCGGGTTGGAGGTGGGTGATGCGGTCGAGGGTGATGTTCCAGATCCGGGCGATGGTGCGTTCGGAGGGGGTGGTGGCCGCGCCTTGGCGGAACATCTTTGCCGGGTACTGGGTGAGCAGGTGCAGGTAGGCGCGGGGGGTGGTGAGCGGGTTCTGGGCAAGGTAGGCGGCGGCTTGCTCGATGGCGAGGGGGAGGTGGCCGAGTTCGTCGCACAGCTCGGCGGCGCCGTCGAGGTCCCGCTCGGCGTGCTGGGTGGTGGCGGTGCGGGTGAGCAGGGCGAGAGCTTCGGCCGGTTCGAGGACGTCGAGGCGGACCAGCGTGGTGGCGTCGCTCCAGACGGTGGCGAGGCGACTGGTGATCAGGAACCGGCCGGTGCGGGCGCGGGCGATCAGGGAAGCGATGTCGGCGGGATCGTTGACGTTGTCCAGGACGATCAGCCAGCCGGTGTGACCTGCCAGCCACTGCAGCCCCCACTCGGCTAGCGCCTCGGCTGTCAGGGCCCGGGACAGAGCGGGCTGGAGCGCGATGGCGAGATCGACCAGGCCCTGCCGGACGGCTGCGCGGCTGTCGGCGGTGATCCAACGGACCGGCGCGTGACCGTGGGGGCGAGTGGCGGCCCAGTGAGCGGCCAGCGTGCTCTTGCCGATCCCGCCGAGCCCGTGGACCGCTTGGACCAGGACCGCGCCGGGGGCGGCCAGGGCGGCATCCAGACGGCCGAGTTCGTTTCCACGGCCGACGAACGGGCCCGGCTGGCGGGGCAGGTCGTCCAGGTCCGCCGGGGCGTCCACCTCGGCCGGTGGCCGCAGTGCCCCGGGTGGCAGCTGCACGGTGGAGGAGTAGATACCGGTGTTGACGAACGCGCCGTCGCTGCCGGTGACGTTGGCGTTCCCGCTGTGGAGTACCTCCTGCCATGTGCCCGCCGGTCCGGCAGGCGCGGGAGGCCGGGCGCCGCCGACGGCCGGCGGCGCGAGGCCGTCCTCGATTTCCGGCACGGCCGGGGCGGCACTCCTGCCGGTGCCGCCCTTGCGCCACGGCCATCGGAGCATGCCGTCCCCCCCCCTGAATTTCCTTGATCATTTCTGGTGGTGGCAGGAGGGGCTAGTCGTTGACGATGCCGCTGACGGCGCTGGAGCCCGCCCCGGTGGCTTCCGCGTCCCCGGTGTGCACCGCCTGCGCCGGGCCCAGGCGGCCGCCGCCGGTGTTCTTGACACCGCTGGTCGCGCTGCCCCCGTCACGGGCCACCGCCCGCCCCGTCTCGACGGCCGTGGCACTTGCCGAAGCCGCGACGAACACCAGCAAGTCGCGCAGCTCGGCGGCGGCGCGCTCCCGTCCGGCCTCGTCGAGCTCCTCCAGCAGGATTTCGAACCGTGCGGCCCACACGCCTTCCTGCCGCAGCCGCTGCGCAGCGACATCCGCCGCAGCATCCGGTGCGAGGACCCGCGCGGTCTGATCCAGGCGGTCGAGCTCGGCCGCCGCGCGCGCGGTGCCGGCACGGCCGAAGATCTCCCCCACCCGGTGCCGCAGCCCGTTCCATGCATCCGTGCCCGCGGCCTGGACCACCGCACCGCCGCCCGCCGCCGCCAACGCCGCCAGAGCCTCCGCCAGCATGCCCCACCCCTCTCGCAGGGCCGGGCCGAACCGGCCCGGCCCTGAAAAAACTACATGCCGTACACGTATCCGTACGCCTGGTAGCCCTACATGGTTCCCGCCCCCGTCCAATCGTGGTCAGATTCCCCATCGCTCCGGTTCGCTGCGGCCACCGAGGGACTCTCACTAACACGAACTCGCAACAAGCCACTTCGCTGTTCTCCCTGCGAGCAACGGTCGGACCCTGATCTACGGTGAGGAGAAGGCCCAGACGAGGGTTCCCGTCCCGTCGGGGTGAACGGCCACTTCCCAGCCCGTGGGCCAATTGGCAGGGCGGCGGGAGGCGTCAGGCGCGACGGCGACGAGGGTGCCGATGCGGGCGCCTGCGAGGCCGATGCTCTCGTTGCCTGCGTCGCAACGGAGTCCGGCCGGTGATGCGGCTCGTCGCCAGAGCGGCCGCCTCTTCGGGCTCCCCGCCCCATCTGCCTCAGCCCTGCCAGTGGAGAGAGTCAGACCGGCCGGAACCGGCTATCCCTTGCACCCCTGTCGAACGCCCGGGCTCCATACGCCGATGCGTGCGGAGCCCGGGCGCGGCCCGTCCTCGGGCGTCCGCATAGTGGTCCGGTTCCATCGCGGCTGGGTGCTGGACGCTGCCGCGCCGTCGACGCGGCGCAGTGTGCGGGTTCTGGGGGAGGGGCTGGTGGAGACGGCCGGCCGGGAGACGAATGCGGAGCTGTCGGCGTGGGAGGGCCGACCGGTGCGCTGGGCGGTGCGCCTGACGGCCGCCGGGCACGACCTGCTCGCCGTCGTTAATGGACGCCATCCGCTGCATCCCCGGCCCGGCCGCGCCAGGCGGCGAGGTTGTTCCGCGGGACAAGACCCTGCTGTGGTTCGGGCCCAGCACCCGCACCAGGTCGGGCAGCAGTGCTGCGTATGCCTCTGCGGCACCCGCCGCATCACCCGCATTGCCCCACCACACTGCCAGGCAGCTGAGGGCGCCAAGTGTGTCGGGGTGATCTGGGCCGAGGTGTCGACATGCGGCGTCGGCGAGGCGTTGATAGTGGATTGCTGCCGCTCTGACCTGTCCACTCCTGCCGAGACTTCGTCCGGCACGAGAGAGCACCCAGTGGTGGCCGTCGGGTCCCCACAGAGCGCCTCGACGTGGCGGGTGAGGGCGTCGGTGTTGGCACGCAGGGATTGGGCGAGATCTGTGTCGCGTTCGATGTCGGGCCAGGCGGCGAGCAGGGCGTCGGCGGCGGTGCGTGCGAACTGGTTGTACAGGTCGGCCGGGAGCCGGTCGCGCATGGCTCGTTGGATGAGTTGGTGGACGCGCACGGTCTGGTGCGGGGTGTTGGGGATGTGGTCGATCAGGCTCATGCGGTGCAGGACGCGCAGCGCGCCGGTCGCCTCCTCGGTGGAGACGGCGGGGGATTCTGGGGCAGGTCTGTCACTGCCCGGGACGGCCTGGTGGGCCGCGAGGTGTGCGAAGGCTGGGTCGCTGGTGAGGACCTCATGGGAGATGCCGTTGGGGTCGAGCATCGCGGCGAGCTGGAGCATGGGGCGGGCCAGGCCCGAGGGGCGGAGTTGGTCGGCGCGGTCCAGGGACAGGGACCAGGCCGCAGCCACGGTGGTCGGCTGGTTGTCGGGCAGGGTCCCGGGCTCGGGGAGCAGGTCGGGTATCTGGACTGAACGAAGCGCCTGTTCAGACGTCGGCTTCCGGGCCAGTCGGCTCTCGGTGCGACTGAGCGACCCCGGGGGCGTTGCCGTGTCGCAGGCCAGGGGTGCGGGATGAGCTCGGGCATGGAGGATGCGGCGGTGCGTGGCCACATCACCGCGTCGGGGACCCGGCTGTGACCGGCGTGGCCGTGTTCTGCGCGGTGGGCCGCGCGGACCCGGGCCAGGAGCGCCGTCAGGGCAGGAGACTCGAAGGTCGCCCGCTGGCCGTCGGTGAGCTCGTGGACCAGGGCGCTGAGCCCGGCGCATCCGAAGGTGCGGTGCGCGTAGTCGATCGCGGCGAGCACCGGGCCCTGGCAGGCGGTCACGTCGGCGGCTGCCGCAGCGCCCAAGGCGCTGCGGGTGAGGTCGGCGTCGTCAAGGGTGAGCTGGCCGCAGTCGCAGAACCCCATGCGCTTGGCCAAGGCGAGGGACTCCTCCTGGGGGAGGAGGTCGGCGATGGCGTCGACGGCCACGAAGCCGAAGTCGACAGCGACCTGGTAGGCGAGATGGCACACGGTCGAGTCGACGGCAAACTCGCCGTTCAGCGGGGCGTGGGCGCGGCCGACGGCTGGCGGCCGCGGCGAGGGCGTGAGGAGGGCATACCGTGTTCAACAGGCCCGACGCGCGGACGGACACCGCTACACCCCCCGCTTGGCGCACCGCGCGCATCTCACGGATCCGCCTCGGTCACGACCTCGCCGGTCTCACGTATGGCCTGATCGTTGGCGGACCAGACGTCGCCCCGTACTCGGTGTGGGTCACCTACCGGCGCGAGACCGGCACCACGGAGTACACCTGGCACGCCAACGTCTCCGGCTACCGCGTCCTGGCGAACGGCGTCGTCGACTTGGCCGCCGCCGCTGCGTCCGTCGTGGCCGAGGAACCGATCGACAACCGTACCTACGAGCTCGGCGGCACCGCGTTCACGATGAGTGACCTGGCC